>DATHJP010000717.1:0-3905 GCA_035489695.1 Terriglobales bacterium | reverse complement strand
GTCGACAGACTGAGCAAGGATCCCGCGGCCAGCAAGGTGCAGATCGCGGAATTAACCAGACGGGTGCAATCCGCGGAAGCCAACGACGAGACTTTGGCGCAGCAGGTAGGGATCACGAAAAGGGAAATGGCGTCGCGGGCCTCTGAAATAACACGCCAGCAACGGGCCGCGGAAGCGCGAATCGCCGAACAGCAGAAACAACAGATCACCCAGGTCAGCGGAGAAGTGGCTGGCGTGAAAACCGAAGTAGGCGGAGTCAGAACCGATGTCGCCGCTGCCAGGTCTGAGTTAGAGGCCACGCGCGCGAAGTTAGAACGCACGATCGGCGATCTGGGGCTGCAGAGCGGACTGATTGCCAGAACCAGAGATGATCTCGAAGTGCTCAAGCATCGTGGTGATCGAAGCTACTTTGAATTCACCCTGCTCAAGGGAGCGAAGCCGCAGCCGGTCTCTACGGTCAGTCTGCAACTCAAGAAGGCGGATCAGAAGAAGGGCAAGTACACTCTCAACGTAACCTCTGACGATAGGACTATCGAAAAGAAAGACCGCACTGTCAGCGAGCCCATCCAGTTTTACTCTGGACGCGACCACATGCTCTACGAACTCGTGGTTTGGGCAGTGGACAAGAATAAAGCTACCGGTTATCTAAGCACGCCCAAGAATGCGCCGGTCTCGGTGACGGCCAACTAGTGTCGGGCGCGATGTTTCCTGGCGGGCGTGTTCTGCTCGAGATCACGCTCCGCACGGCCGTTATCTACGGCGTTGTGCTCCTGGGGGTTCGCCTGAGCGGTAAGCGAGAAGTGGGGCAGATGACGCCCTTCGATCTTACCCTTCTGCTTCTTATCAGCAACGCAGTACAGAACGCGATGACTGGACCGGATACGTCTCTTCTGGGTGGGGTCATCGCCGCCTCCACATTGCTGGTTTTGAACTACGCCGTGGCTGAACTATCGGGCATCAATCGGCGCTTCCGCAAATTTGTTCAAGGACAGCCCTCTCTGCTGATTCATGATGGTGAAATCATCTCGGCACACATGGCAAAAGAGCATGTCAGTATGGATGAATTGCAGCGTGCGCTGCGCGCGCATGGCATCTCTAGCTATCACGATGTAGCGTTAGGAGTGCTGGAAGTGGATGGCTCGATTAGTTGCCTAAAGTATGACGACATCAAGCCTGGCGCCGAAACCCACGCCCACAGAAGATTCCTAAAGAAACAATAACAAATAGACGCACTACTTGGTCAGCACTAGCGGCACTGGCTGATCATAGGGCCGGATCGTCACCTTGATGGATTTCCGGTTGGCAAAGGTATCCGCGGTAACCGGAAAGCTCACGATGATGGTTCCTTTAATCTCGCCTCCGGGTTCGATCATCGTCTCCGGTTTCAACGGGGCGAGTGCATGTTCCTTTAATGCGGGGAAAGCCTGGAAGTACCGTTCGAAGTCAACCCCTGAAGCCGCCTCATCGGTGAATTTATCGCTTCCGGTTTCAAGCTCGGCCTGAATGTTGTGAATGTAAAACGGTTTCTTGCCGTGATTCTTGATCGAGATAGCCATTGCCACCATTACTGAGTTCTGGTTGGGCATCTCGACGGATGTCACATCGTCGATTGAGCCGGATGCCGAACCTTGCGGGCGTTGCGCCAGGCTAACAATCACGGCGATGGCGACGATAAGACCGATACCTATCGCTACTACCTTGCCGGGCGGCAAATTTTTGGCCGCCGTACCGTATTCTTCGCTGATGTCGAAGCTGGCGCCGGACTCGGGTGGATTAGCCGGTGTTGAAGGCGGTGTGGAAGGCACAGGTGGTTTTTCTTCTGGCATAGGGAGTCCCGCGAGAGATTTTACTCCTCATCACGGCCACACATGCTTCATTGCCTTCGCGAATTGCTGTGGCGGCAGCGTATTGAGCACGTCCTCCCGTGTCAGCCAGGCGCGGCGAGCCTGCAATATGCCATAACGAATCTTATCCAGATGAGAGGTATGGTGAGAGTCTGTGTTGATCACAATCTTCACGCCGTACTGTTTTGCCAGTCGCAAGTGGCGATCGCAAAGGTCCAGGCGATCCGGATAAGAGTTTAATTCCATGGCAACTTTATTCTTTGCCGCCGCCTTCAGGATTGCGTCCATATCGAACTGGTAGGCGTCACGGCGAAGCAGCATCCGTCCTGTGGGATGACCGATGAAAGATGTATTTGGATTTTCGACAGCCTTAATCAGCCGGTTCGTCATCTCCGCCGGGCTTTGGTTAAAGTGAGAATGCACGCTGGCGATAACCAGATCCATCTGCTGCAAAACTGAGTCTGAGAGATCAAGTGCGCCGTCGCCCAGAATGTCCACCTCGATTCCGGCAAAAATCTTGATGCCCTCGATTTTCTTATCTGCAGCTCGGATGCATTGGATATGTTCCACCGCCCGCTTGTCATCTAGACCGTTGGCGAAGGCCAGATTCTTGGAATGGTCGGTAATGGCCATGTATTTGTATCCATGCTCGATGGCAGCCTCCGCCATTTCTTCGATAGTCTTTCGGCCGTCGGTTTCGACGGTATGCATGTGGACATCGCCCTGCAAGTCGGTTTGCGTGATAAGAGTGGGCAGAGTGTGCTTTTCCGCCGCGTCGATTTCGCCCTGATTTTCCCGCAACTCTGGTGGGATGTAATCGAGCTTGAGTTTGGCGTAGATATCTTCTTCAGTTTTTCCGGCTACGGGTTTTTCGTTGTCTAGGCGCGCCAGACTGTATTCGCTCAACGTGTAACCCATCTTCAAAGCGCGTTGGCGCAGAGCGACATTGTGGGCTTTTGATCCGGTGAAGTATTGCAAAGCAGCGCCAAAGGAATCGGGCGAAAGAAAGCGGACGTCCACCTGCATTCCTCCACGTAAACGGAAGCTGACCTTGTTTTCACCGCGAGCGATGATCTCCATCAGGCCGGGAAGCTTGATGATGTGATCGATGCATAGTTCCCGCTTGGTGTCATCGATGCAGGCCTTGCCGGTCACCAGAACGTCGAGGTCACCCACGGTCTCGCGTCCGCGACGAAGCGATCCGGCGGGAGTGACTTTTTCCACTCCAGGAAAATTGCGCAAATGGTCAGCGATTTTCGTGGCCTCATTCTCCGCCACGTCGAGAAGAAAACGGCCGGCGATTCTCCGATAATCTTGGATGGCCTTGAGTAGTTTCTGTTCCTGCTTCTCACCCATGCGGGGCAAGATCTGAATCTTGCCTTCGCGCGCTAATTTCTCCACGCCTTCAAGATCAGAGACCTGGTAAGCGCTCCAGATCAAGGAAATAGTTTTCGGACCCAGTCCTTGAATTTTCAGCAAATCAAGCATGGTGGGCTGATATCTCTTGAGCAAATCGGTGTGCAGCTGCAACCGGCCTTCCTTGAACATTTCCTGCAAATTAAGCAACATGCCTTTTCCGATGCCCGGTATTTCGAGCACTTTTTTGGGTTCAGCAATCAGATCCGCGATTTGCTGTGGCAGAGCCTCGATGGCCTGAGCAGCGTTCCGGTAAGAACGGATGCGGAAGGAATCCTGACCGTCAATCTCAAGCAGGTCGGCAGTCTCATAAAGAATGCCGGCGATGGCTTTGTTATCCATGCAGAGGTAAAGATTAAACAAATTTGCGCGGGACGGCCAGATGCGCAGCTAATAAACTAGACTAGGGCGCGAGCGGCCCTGCTGCTTGCCGACGGCAATAACGGTTGGAAGATTCGAGAGTCTTGAACAGTTATGACAACTTGCTGACGTTGGATGCTTGCGGTCCTTTCTGCCCCTGAGTTATTTCAAACTCGACTTTGTCGCCTTCTTGCAAGCTTTTGTATCCCTCGGATGTGATTGCGCTGTAATGCACAAAAACATCCGGCCCATCCTCACGCCCGATGAAGCCGTACCCTTTGGCAT
>DATHJP010000716.1:0-9352 GCA_035489695.1 Terriglobales bacterium | reverse complement strand
GCGGCCCCCTCGAATCAGCACGATCGAGTGCTCCTGCAGATTGTGACCAACTCCGGGAATGTAAGTTGTGACCTCAATTCCGTTGGTCAATCGCACACGCGCCACTTTGCGCAATGCCGAGTTCGGCTTCTTCGGCGTCTGCGTATAAACGCGGGTACAGACTCCGCGCTTCTGCGGACATCCCTGCAACGCGGGACTCGCCGTTTTATAACGGGGCCGCTTACGGCCGTCGCGCACGAGCTGATTGAAAGTAGGCACTTTTTTTACGGCTCCTTCAACGCGCGGATGTAGTCCGCGCCATAAATGACGCGCACACAAAGGGCGCTGCTTGTCTCTTTAATTCCCTGATTCAGTGCTGGAAGGCGGATACGCCAACCATGCTTCCCGCCGCGCACCAAGCCAGCGAGAGATTCTTGGTTTCCCGTTCAGACTAACGCCCGGCGACGGTGGCCCCAGGCCCGATTCCTACTGGGAGGTACTCCGTTTCGTCGGCACTACCCTGCATAGCCTTCCAACGGGCGAAAGGTGCGCGCAGGGTTCTTCAGCGAGGGCGTCCCCCGAAAATATTCCTTCCAGGGACGTGGAACTCTAAAGCTCAGCTGCGTTTTTCGGGGTGTAATCGCACGCACACACGTGCAGCGAAAAACCGCCGCGTACAGGCAAGCCAGACTTAACTCGCGGAACCTTATAAATATAGCAACTCACGTCACACATCGTCAACCGTGTTGCGCTGCATCTGATTGACTGGATGGGTGCGGATGAGGAAAACGGCAAGCTAACGCAACAACGAGCATCGCATCGGATCGCGAAGTAACGATTAAGCAATCGACATGATCTTAAGAGGTCGGAGATCCCTCGCTTTGCTCAGGATTTCGGCGCGCGGCTCGGACGCCGCGCAGGCGCCTCAACTTGCTGAAAAGATTCGCACCCTCTACACTGGAAATTTTCCACCACAACGAGCACTCGCCCCTTGAACCATGCCGGGGGTGGGGAGGATGAATGGGTAGGTCCGTCTTTTTTTTGTTTGCAATCCTCATTAACTTAGTCTTGATTGCGACGCTGGCAGGTTGCGGGGGCAGCAGTAGCAAACCGGCAGAATTTCCGGTGCCCGCAAGCATCATCCTGTCGCCGAGCACCGCCTTCTCCATCGATGTCGGCGCCATCCAGTCGTTCACTGCCACGCCACAAAACAATAATAAGCAGACCATCAGTACTCCAATTTCGTTCCAATCCAGCAATACAGCCGTACTGACCATCGCCGCAAACGGCTCGGCATGCGCCGGGTCATGGGATTCACTGAGCGCTCCGCAAGTGTGTACGCCGGGACAATCAGGGGTCGCACAGGTGACGGCAACGGCCAGGGGAGTCAGCAGTCCGCCCACGACGGTGTACGTGCATCAGCATATCGACAGCATCATTGTTAATCCGGTCACGCCTCCCACCACATCCTGCTATTCAAAGGACACGGTGGTTGATTACGAAGCTCACGCGTTTAGCCGTAACGCTGAAATCACCTCATCCGTGGGAACCTTTACCTGGCAGGTATTTAATTCTAGTGTGGTTGAGTTGAATACGACGCCCATCGGATTGCCGACCGGCCAGGGACAATTCACGGCCCGCACACCAGGCATGACCTCTATATTCGCCAGCGCCAGCGGAGTGACTAGCGTGCCCATTACCTTTACCACCTGCGCCGTTGAGTCCATCACGCTTGCGGTGACCGGCAGCACCGGCAACACGATCACGACGGCAAAGGGTACAAGCAAGGCCATTACAGCGACAGTGTTAGACACCCTGGGCGCGACCATTACCGGTGTGCCTCTAACCTGGTGTTCCTCGGAGCCAACGTCTGTAAGTGTGGGTACGAATTGCAGTACGAATACTAGTGGCGCTGTCACGGCGACGGCATCCCAGGCTGGAGGCTCGACCGTCATTGCCTCGTGTACTCCTCCCACTTGCAATATTGGATTTACCCCCACGCAGCCGATTTATCCCGAAGGTCCAATCAGCTTTGCTGTGACCGGAACCAGCGTGAGCACAACGGTCTGGGTAGCGAGCACTGGTTGCGGAACCACCGATGGCTGCGTCAGCAACATTGTGCCGGTGACGACTCCAACCAACACCATTGGTAATGCGGTCTCGTTGCCGGCCACGCCTAATTCATTACTCTTCACCCGGGATGGAAGCCAAATCTTTGTGGGTACAGATCGCGGACTGCTCGGTACCAAGGGGCTGACGATAATTTCTGTTTCCGCCAACACAGTTTCGGAATTCACGTCGGCAACGGGGAAAGTTTTGGCAGTCTCGCCGGACGGAAAAAAAGTTGTTCTTTCCCATACTGATCCAGCGGAGCTGCCCAATCAGGTCTTCGTCTTTGATACGACTAACAACAGTAGTGTGGCATTCGCGATCGCGGGAGCAACTGCCGCCGACTTTTCGCCGGATGGTCTGAAAGCTTATATCCTGGCCGGAAGCACACTTTATGTCTATTCCCCGCTCGATGCCTTGAAAACGATCCCGCTCACTGCCCCCGCCAATGACGTTTCGTTCCTTGCGAATGGCGCGTTTGCTTATTTGGCGGGCGGCTCTTCCTCGGCGGTCAACGTGTTTCGAACCTGTGACAACGCGTTGGCGCAGACTGTGGGCACCCCCGCGGCACCGTTCTTTATCAAGACCATTCCCGATGCGACTCAAGTGTTGGCGGTAGATCCTCCGTCCATCGATGTAATCAACGTGACCACGACCCCCACCGGATGCACGCCTTCGGTAAGCAACACGGTTAATTCAGTAAATCTGGGCCAGGGCAGCTTTGTTCCAACTCAGTTAATCGTCTCAGCCGACGCTTCGAGAGCTTATGTGCTCGCCAGCAATCTGGCCAGTATTTTGGTCTTCAATATCGGAAACCAGACCTCCTCCGCTATCGCATTGGCGGCGAATGCTACTCCCATCCAAGCTTCGTTGACCGTCGACGGAACCCTGCTCTACGTAACTGCCAGCGACGGATTGGTTCACGTGATCGATACGGTGGCAGGAGACGACATACAGCAGATATCCTTTCCGCAAAACTTCTGCGGCGGAGGAGTGACGTTTACCTGTAAGCCGGATTTGATTGCGGTGAAACCGTAGGGAAGTGCGACTTACGAAGTACGAAGTACGATTTACGATTTTCAACTTCGGTCTGAGAACTGAGAACTAAGATCTGAACTCTGTTTTTTGTCGCCCTGCTTTACGCCCTCGCCTTTTCCAGATCCCGCCCCACGCTGTCCAGCACTCCGTTGATGAATTGCACTGATTCGGGATTGGAGAATTTGCGCGCGATTTCCAGGGCCTCGTTGATGATGACGGCACGGGGCGTGGTGGGGAATCCAAGCAGTTCCGCGACGGCGGCGCGCATGATATTTCGGTCCACTGCCGCCATGCGTTCCATGCGCCAATGTTCGGCATGACGTTCGATCAAACCATCGATCTCCGGGGTGCGGTCCGTGGCCACTCGAAAAAGGTCTTCGGCAAAGCCTCGAACTTCGGCATCTACGGAACTGCGTTCGCCCCAAAACGTGCGGCGCACATCTTCCGCGTTCTGCCGGCCCATGTCGGCTTGGAACAACATTTGCAGAACAAGTTCGCGAGATTTGCGGCGAGTTCCCATGAAAGCGGTCGTTGGTCGTTCGTCGTTGGCCTCAGAAATGCCGAGTCAAGTTTACAGGGTTCGGCACGAGGCGACTGAATTTCACTTTGATTTTTTATTGGACTTCCGGCCACTGCGACGATCGGTTTGGGTGTTGCTTTTGTGACCGGCCAACGACGAACGACCAACGACCGCTTTTTTCAGATTCGCCATCTCTACCGCGGCTAGCGCAGCTTCAAACCCTTTGTTCCCCATTTTCAGGCCGGCGCGGTCAATGGCCTGTTCCAGTGTGTCGCAGGTGAGCACGCCGAAAGCGTGTGGAACTCCTGTCTCCTGCGCGGACTGGCCGATACCGCGCGTGACTTCATTGACGATGACATCGTAGTGGGCAGTGTCTCCGCGTAATAAGCAGCCGAGACAAATGATGGCATCGTACTTTTTGGTTTCGGCTAGAGCGCGGGCTGCGGAAGGAATTTCGAAGGAGCCAGGAACGCGGATCAGCACGATATCTTCCCGCTTGGTACCGCACTGCATTAGCCCATCGAATGCGCTCTGAAAAAGTCTTTCAGTAATAAATGAATTAAAGCGGGCGACCACGATGGCAAAACGTTTTCCAGCGCCGTTGAGTTTTCCTTCGAGTGCCTTGAACTTAACCTCAGGCAAGGCTTCCGAGGATGGGTTTGCTTTGTCTTTATTCTGCGTGGCTTTGCGTCTCCGGCTGGATTGCGAAATCTTTTAAACCGTGTGAATCTCTGAGTGATTCACCGTCCCTTAAACTGGGCTGCACGTTTCTCCAGGAAGGCCGTAGTCCCTTCCTTCTTGTCTTCCGTTGCGCAGCACACACCGAACAATGTTGCCTCAAGATATAAACCTTCTGCCAGTGTCATCTCCATGCCCTTATTCACCGCTTCCATGGCGTACTGAACCGCTAACGGAGCATTGGCGGTAATCTTCTGCGCAATCGCTTCGGCGCGCGGAACCAGGTCCGCAGGAGCAGTGACTTCGTTCACCAATCCAATGCGATGCGCTTCTTGCGCCGTGATCATCTCGCCCGCGAGCACCAATTGCATCGCTACCCCTTTGCCGATCAGTCGTGGCAAACGTTGAGTGCCACCATAGCCTGGGATAATTCCGAGTTTCACCTCAGGCTGTCCGAACTTCGCATTTTCGCTGGCCAGACGCATGGTGCAGGCCATCGCGATCTCGCATCCGCCTCCTAGCGCGAATCCGTTGATGCACGCAATCACCGGCTTCCCCAGGTTCTCGATCAGGTTGAGCACAGACTGGCCGCGATGCGTGTACTCTTTGCCGCGGACGGCGTCGTGCTTAGCCACTTCACCGATGTCTGCGCCCGCGATGAACGCCTTCTCTCCTGCCCCAGTGAAAATAACTACGCGCATGGACGCGTCGTTCTTGATTTCATGGAATGCGGCACGCAACTCTTCCATGGTGGCCATATTGAGCGCATTTAGGACTTTTGGCCGGTTTACCGTGACGTAAGCAATGGAGTTTTTCTTTTCGAAAAGAATGTTGTCGAAGGTCATAGATCTTTACTTATCGATGGCTCTCAGAGCTTATTAGCCTTCGGATTATTCGGATCCGAGTAATCATAAAAACCCTTGCCAGACTTTCGCCCATACCAGCCTGCCATCACCAGTCGCTTCAGCAACGGCGGAGAAGCGAAGCGACGCTCCTTGAACTCGTCATACATTACGTGAGTGATGTAGTAGGTCGTATCCAATCCGACGAAGTCCAGCAGCGTGAACGGGCCCATGGGATAGCCGCAGCCGAGCTTCATGGCATTGTCGATGTCTTCAATCGAGCCCACTCCCTCTTCGTACGCGCGAATAGCATCGAGCATGTACGGCACCAGCAGACGATTGACAATGAATCCGGTCTTGTCACTGGTACGAACTGGAACCTTGCCCAGTTTTTTCGCAAACTCATATGTTGTCTGGTAAACGTCGTCGGCGGTGGCGATGGTGCGCACCACCTCTACCAACTTCATCAGCGGTACAGGATTAAAAAAGTGCAGCCCAACAAACCGTTCAGGACGTTTAGTGGAAGTGAGCAGCTCGGTAATAGAGATGGAAGACGTATTGGAAGCGAAGATCGCATCTTTTTTCACGATGCCGTCGATGGAAGAGTACATCTTCTTCTTTTCCTCGACGTTCTCGATGATGGCCTCGATGATGATGTCGCGGTCGGCCAGGTCTTCTTTTTTTGTGGTCCCTTTAAGCCGTCCGCGGATCGCCTGCGGCGTTTCCTTGATGGTTCCCTTCTCCGCGAATTTGGCTAGCGACTTTTCGATTGCGGCAAAGCCTTTGTCGAGGAACTTTTGTTCGACTTCGAGAACCGTCACCTCAAATCCCGCGGTGGCCGCTACTTGAGCGATACCTGAGCCCATGAGTCCACAACCTAGAATTCCAACTTTTTTCACTTCCATCAAACCTTCCTTTTAACCACAGAGGGCACAGAGGAACACGGAGGAAACAAAACTTCTCAATTCAGGCTCTCGACGATCATTGCAATCCCTTGCCCACCGCCAATGCAAGCCGTCGCCAGGCCATACTTCTTTTTTCTGCGACGCAATTCGTAGAGCAGTGTGATCACCAGCCGCGTTCCGGTCGCACCTAAGGGATGGCCAAGGGCAATTGCGCCCCCGTTCACGTTAACTTTGTCGCGATCCAGGCCGAGCTCTTTTTCCACGGCAAGATACTGAGCAGCGAAGGCTTCGTTCACTTCGATCAGATCGATATGTTCCAGGGTCATGCCAGCTTTCTGCAGCGCAATTTTAGTTGCTGGTACCGGACCGCGGCCCATCAACTTCGGCTCGACCCCTGCAATCCCCCAGCCCACAATCCGTCCTAACGGTTTCATGCCACGCTTGGAAGTTTCTTCCAGCGAGATCACTACCACGGCGGCGGCTCCGTCCACAATGCCGCTGGCGTTTCCAGCAGTCACAGTGCCGTTTTTACCAAATGCCGGCTTCAGTTTTGCAAGGCCTTCCATGGTCGTCTGAGGCCGTCGATGATCGTCCTCGCTCAGCGTCTCATCCGTAGGTTCGCCTTTGGAGTCTCGAAGTTGGACGGGAACCAGTTCTTCCTGAAGACGTCCTTCTTTGTAGGCTGCCTCAGCACAACGCTGCGAGCGCAAGGCAAATTCATCCTGCATCTGACGCGTGATGCCTTGCTGTTCGCCATAAAGCTCAGCCGTGTTCGCCATATAGAGACCGCAATAGCTGTCGAGTAGCGCAACCATCAGCGAATCTTCCAGCTTGCCTCCCGGCGCCAGGCTGAAACCGTCGCGCCCGCGAATCACGAAAGGAGCTTGGGACATGGCTTCCATGCCTCCGGCGATTACGGTGCCGGCTTCGCCGAGCTGGATCATCTGCGCCGCATTGATGATGGCCTGCATGCCTGAGCCGCAAAGGCGATTGACGGTAAGAGCGGGAGTCTCGGTCGGCAATCCAGCTCGCAGGGCAACATGGCGAGCTCCGTAGAGCGCATCGCCGGAAGTCTGTTGCGCGTTGCCGAAAACCGCGTGGTCGAATTCCGCGGCGTCGAGACCCGCACGCTGAATCGCGCACTTAGCCGCAATGGCGCCTAATTCCTGGGCGGTAAAATCTTTAAGTTTTCCGCAGTAGCGGCCAAACGGAGTGCGTGCACCGCTGACAATAGCGATATCGCCGGGCTTGAGTGTGGAGTTCATGGCGTCAGAAAGGCTTCTGATGGAACAGTCAAACAGGTTAGTTTAGCAGTGGGTAAGCGAAATCGCCATTTTCGGAATTTCCGATTGTCGATTTCCAATTGCCGATTCAACGGCCAAAACAAATCGGAAATTGGAAATCGGCAATCGGAAATGCGGAGTCAGGCCACCGCGGCGCTGGCGAAGGCCGCAGCCAGAGCAACTACTCTGCGCGCTCCTTGGGCGATCGCCATATCCAGTGACAGTTCGGCGCGGTTAATCACTTCGGTGACGATGTCCACTGGATCGTATTGCTGCCGCACCACGCCTTCGGCGACGCCGGCATTGAATGGGATCGATTCTTGTTTGTCTGCCACTTTTATGTCGGCGACCAGCTTGCGCAGTTTCTCCACGGCCATCAGCGCTTCCTTCTCGGCAGTCTCGCCAAGGAGTAAAGCGACAGTGGTCATCTCATAACGAAATGCCAAATCATTCTGCCGGATGTTGGCGGCAACGCGCTGGCCGATCTGCTGCATGGCGGCTTCCACGGCGGCTTCTCCGAATTCCTTCACCATGGCTGCGTTCTTGCCGAATTGCATCAACACCACAGTCACTGGAGTGCTCTGCTGCACAGCGCGTTTGGTTTCCGCCATCAGCAGGTCGATATAGGAGGCGCGCTTGAGCAAGCCAGATCGTTCGTCAGTAACGGAAAGACTCTTCACCAGGCGGCGCAGGCCGGCGTTGTTGAGAGCAATCACAATCTGATCGCTGATCGTCTTGAGCACCACGATATCGCTGGAATGCCACCCACGTGGCGCAGTCTGCACTAAGAGAAGAATTCCCACCTGATCCGGACCATCGCTCAAAGGCAACGCCAGCAATGAAGTAATCGACAATTCAGCCAGATGCTCGCGCACCGCTTTTAACTCGGGCGCGGCGGGAGCGTCGGCGATGGTTAAAGTGCCGCGGCTTACCGCCAGATCATGGACGGCAGCCACTACCTTCGCCAATGCATTGGCGCCACCCTTCTTAATGTGATCCGCACAATACTCTTTGACTGCAGTGGGCACCAAACCGGGTTTGCGCATGGCAGCAATGCAGCGGCTCACTTTCCACTGAGCACCGATTTCGTTGACAGTGGTTAAGAGCACCGCGTCTGCGTTGCTTTGACGGTAGAGCTTGCGGGTAATTTCCGCTACACGAGTGAAATGGCTGACGTCAGTGCTTTCCGTGGGCAAAGATGCCGGCGCCGGATCATTCCCATTGGACGGAGTAGTGGAAGGGGTGGGCGCAGCGCCTGCCGGCGTTTGTGCAGAGCCGGTGTAACGCGAATTCATTCCAGCGGAGAGATACAACTGCTGTAGATCCTGGTTGTGTTCTTCTTCTTGTGGAAACAGTTCCTGAATGCGTTGCAAGCGTTCGATAGCTTTCGAGCGCATGCCGTATTGCACCAGAATTTCCGCCTGCAACATGAGGTCTTGCAGCGCCGCAGCGCCGAGGGTTGCCGGTTCGCTTTGGCTGCTGCTGGATTCCGCTACGGACTGGTTTGTACTGGAAAGCCTGGCCGCAATGACTTTGTAGCGGGCATCATCGATCTTGCCGCGCAGCATTTCCAGACGCTTCTGGTGCCCAGGGTCGTAAACATCAATTTCGACCGCGCGATCGAGGCACTCCGCCGCTTTGGGATAGTTGCTCATCCCAGTATGCAAATCGAATAGTTTGAGCAGGGTCTGGCAATAGTCACCCTCGCGATTGGCGGCATTGAATAATTCGCTCATGAACTCCAGCAGTTCCGAAGAGGCCCGGTGGCCAGCCATTACGTCTTGCATCATCGCGAGGAAGGCGCGTCGTTCTCCCCGCAGGCGTTGGAATTGTTCCAGCTTTCTCGCCAGAGCTACAGCTTCGGCGTCCTGCTGGGCATCCACCAGGAGACCAATCAGACTAGCGATGTCATGCACGCGCGCAGGATTTTGCTCGAATAACTGCCATACCAGCGGTTCGGCTTCCGTCAGGCGATTGGCGGCGAGAAGCGCTTTCGCA
>DATHJP010000715.1:0-2173 GCA_035489695.1 Terriglobales bacterium | reverse complement strand
CCCTCATCGTTCTGCGCATGGTCGCTGCTACCACGCGCACACTCACTGCCTGGGCCGCCAGATCACGGTAGAACTTCTCCGCTTCCTCGCGATGCTGCAGCCGCCGTTCCTGCAACTCCCCACTCCCTGTATCCACAAACGCAATTTGTTGGAAGCCCGGGTGGTAATCACTACCTATAATCATCATGTTCGGCTCCTTTCTCCCAAGCCTCGGTTGGTTGGCACCACCCAAGTCTACTTGGGCGTGGGGAGCCGACTTTGTCATGGAATCAATTACACCAACAAACTTGGTTACTGGTGAGATGGCGATATTACGTCAACAACCCACAGGTGCGCCGACTAGGGCAGATCGGGACGTGCGGAACGGGTACGCCCGCGTGGTTTCTCGCTGGTAACTTTGGCGCTGATTTCAAAGAAGGGCATTCATTTGGGGCCGCCCGTCCTATTCCTTCGTGCGCTGGGCAGAACGAGCGCTGGCGTTCATGACACACAACGAAAAAGGAGCCAGAACAAATGACGAGTACGTCAGTTCATCAGAAGTTCTCCGGTTTGCTCATCGTAATTGGGTCGTTAGTATTTGTTTGCGGTGGTGCATTCCATCCCGGAATCAATTCCTCACTTGGAGCGCTCGGCAGCACGGAGTTCTTCCAAAACTTCTATATGCATATCGCCCATCACGGCTCATGGCGGCTCATTCACGGAATGATCCTAGTGGGACCGGTGCTGTGGCTGCTCGGCCCCGGTTCGCTTTGGAACGGCCGCAATGGCTGGACTCGGATGGCGACGACCGCCATGACGCTCGCCGCCACCGCATGGGCCGTGACTTTCGTCTTCGACGGCTTCGTCGCACCCGACATCGTTCGCTGGCTGACGCCTGAAACGGGCTGGCACGTGCTCGCAGTGAACCAGGATGTCGTCATCCGACTAGGTTTGGTCTCCTGGCTAATGCTGGGGTTTGCGATGATCGCAGGCAGCGTTGGGATCCTTGTTTCGAACCGGTCCAGGACTGCGAGGGTGTTGGCCTGGCTAGGCATCTCGCTAGGAGCGTGGCCGTTTGTTGCCTGGGCGACGGGGGTATTCCTTCCCGGTCCTTTCACAAGTCCGTACTGGAATGCAACCGCGGTCAGCACGGCATTCTGGTTCCTTGTCGTCGGAGTCTTTCTCCTGGTTTCTGCGCCGCCACAGAACGGAGTGGAGCCTGTCGGCGAACCGCCGACAACTTCGCGTGCTTGACCGCAAACCGTGGCAGCCGTACAGTTACTACGCTCGAATGGAGTTCTTGAAGGAGGAGATTATGAAGAATTTACGCATCGCTGGTCTTCTTGTGTTTGCGCTTACCGGCTTTGCGATTGCTGACGAGGCTAAGAGCGCACCGAAAAATATTCCCGATTTTGACGTGCAAGGGATCAGCATGACCGAATGCCAGTGCACTGCCTATGCATGCCCGTGCCGGTCCAATGGTCATCCAGATCATGGAAGCTGTGACGCGGCTGATTTTACCTACATCAAGCAAGGCCACTATGGGAAAGTGGATATGAGCGGATTCAAGGCTGTATTGATCGGAGACCTGATTGACCCCGACGCCAGTAAAGTGCAAGGCACGGCCTACTTCGACAAAAGTACAACGCCCGCGCAACGCGAAGCATTCACTGAGATGCTGGCGTTTATGTTCGGCTGGAATCCGCCACACATCGTTGGAAGCAAGGTCGTGTCCATCGATTTCAAGGAATCGCCCGACAAGAACACATACACGCTGACTATCCCCGACATTCTCGAGGAGAAGGGCGTGATGAAGCGGGACAGCGACGGAAAGCCGCTACACATAGTTCCCGCGATGGATCTTTGGGGTAACAAGATCACTTACGTCGACAACGTCGTTTTCAAGTACCACGACAAAGGCGTCGGTGAGTGGGATCTCTCAGGGCATCAGGCCAACGTGAAAGAGTTCCATACGACTAAAGAGATGTATGCCAAGAAGAAACTGCTCGTGCAGCATGGAGACATGTCTGGCACATGGACCGCGGAACAGAAAGATATAATCAAAAAGATGGGTATGAAGCCGGAATAGCGTGCAAGGTGTTGAGTTCAGCCCCGTCTGCTGGGATGGGGTTTTTTTGTTCACTGAGAGAATTTCATCAGGATTACAGTCACGGCTGGGCGAGCCGCTCATCGG
>DATHJP010000714.1:0-5357 GCA_035489695.1 Terriglobales bacterium | reverse complement strand
TGAAATAATTTACCGGAAAAGCTGCTCCCTCTTCCGCGTTCCATCCTTCCGGCACTGGCCAAAGCAGATCAGACCGGGTCGCGATGCGCTGGGCGAAGGCAGCCCATTGTGCGTACCCCATAACGTGCCGGCCATCCTCTTCGCGCACGCCAGAAAATTCTCTTCCTACCACTAGCGGAGGCCGAGGCGCTCCGGGATAGCCGCCCTGGACAGTCATGATGTCCGCGAAATTGATCCCGCCTGCTTTGACCCGGACCAAGACCTGGCCGGCGGTCGGCACCGGATCCGGAACATCGGCCACCTGGAGCACTTCGGGTCCGCCCAACCGGCTGATTAGAATGGCTTTCATTGCGCAGCAGTGTATCAGTATCGTGACCAGGCCCTTCATTGGACATGGCCTACGAGTCCGCATTGCTAAGTCTCTGGACTTTACGTCAGGTATATACTTCCACTGATATATGTGCGGTTTCCCCATCCGGGTTGGGATGGGCACGGAGCACCGTTTTATCGCAAATTCATAGCGCTCCGTTTAAACATCACTGGTTAACCACACCGCCTGCCGATATTTCGGCAAGCTGGCTGGCCAGTGCGGAACTCGATCGTAACGGCTGCGGCCGGGAATGAGTTCCGAGGAGGTCTATCCGTGGATTTGTTTGTAGTGCGTTTTTTATTTGTTCTTATTGTTTCTGCCACTTGTTACTTAATCCAGCCCTTCGATCTTCCTTCGAAGCTCCACGCCGGTGTTGTCGGCGCGGTCATCGGCCTGGCAATCGTCCTTTTCGAATGGAAGCTGCGCAGCATCAGCCTGAAACGTCTGATTGGGGCAGCTATTGGCAGCGTGCTGGGAATTTTCGGCGCCTACCTGTTTGCCCTGGTCATCCGCAACAGTATTCCGCCGGGTCACACGCAAAGCTTTCTGCAGCTTATCGTCATGTTGCTGATGGCTTACGTCGGCCTGATCGTGGGATCGAACAAAGGTGATCTGCTGAATCTTTCGGCATTGGGCGGCGTCTTCGGCGGAGAGAAACAGTCAAGGAAGAGTTACAAGATTCTGGATACCAGCGTCATTATCGATGGCCGCATCGCGGATATCGCCGAAACCGGATTTCTGGATGGCACCATTGTGACTCCCCAGTTCGTGTTGCGCGAACTGCAACTGGTGGCAGATTCCGCCGATTCGCTCAAACGCAATCGAGGACGTCGTGGGCTTGATATTCTCCAGCGCCTGCAAAAAGTGGCTTCCCTGCAGATTCAAATCGTGGAAGACGACTTTCCCGCGGTTCGCGAGGTCGATCTGAAACTGATTGAATTAGCCAAGCTGTACGAGGGCAAGATCATCACCAATGACTTCAATCTGAACAAAGTCGCGCAACTTCAAGGCGTTGAGGTCTTGAACATCAACGAGCTGGCCAATTCGCTCAAGCCGATCGTGCTTCCCGGCGAGGCCATGAGAGTGTTCATCCTGAAAGAAGGAAAAGAATACAACCAGGGCGTCGCTTACTTGGACGATGGCACGATGGTGGTGGTGGACAACGCGCGCAAGATGATCGGCAAAACTGTCGACATCTCCGTGACCTCAGTGTTGCAAACCACTGCGGGTAAGATGATTTTCGGCAAGTGGGACGAACGAGCCGTTCCTCGAAGTGACTCGCGTCCCGCAATTAGTTCAGTCGGGGTAGCGCCCGCTCCCGAGATCAAAAAACAACCTATCCTGGCTGAGCGCCCGCTGGAGTAGTGGGGTAAAAAGCGGCTAGTGGTTAGTGATTTTGACTAGCCACTAGTCACTAGCCACTGTTCTTTACTGGGCATTTTGAGATGAGACTGAAACCACCTTGATGGTACTTCCGTCGAGAGTTCCTTCTATGGTCGCCCTCTCGCCGGCGACTCGCTCCAGTTGTTCCTCTTTGCCATCTAGGGTATAAATTTTGTCGCCATCCACCAAAGTGTACTTGGCGCCGCCCCGCACGCAGGCTCTGGTGCATTCCGCTGGGCTTTTTCGGGAGCCCTTGGCGTGCTTGGCTCCGCACTTTGAGTCGGTGATCATGCCGGAAATCTTTTGCGTCGCCGGTGCCGATTGATCCGCGGCAGGCGGAGTGGCAGGAGCTTGCAAGGAATGGGCAACCGCATACGCAACCGTGGCGCTGGCGAAGAGAAGTGCAAGGCCCAGGGCCGCTACCAGGGCCGTAGTTGCACAAAACGTGATGAGGGCAAACCAGGAACGATTCTGCTGCTGCACAAAGCCTCCAACCTTGTTCCAGCCCGATTCCCGCGACGAGGGTCATCACGGGACGGAAATGGGTCTATGGCTGCCTTCGCAAATGAGTTGCCATGAGGACCTGTTATTGAGCTGCTTGTAAATTCATGATTCGCGCCGACTTGCGTGAACCGGGTTTCGCCACCGGATTGTAAGTAGGTTGCCGGCGGCAAGAAATTCACGGAACGAGCAAAATGGCGGTACTGCGAATACCTTAGAGAGTCCGGAGGCGCTATGAAACATGTGACGGGAATCGGCGGCATCTTCTTCAAATCGGAAAATCCCGAGAAGCTTTATCAATGGTACGAAAAACATCTGGGGATTAAACGTGCCTCCGATGGTTCGGGAGCAATGTTCGAGTGGCGCGACGGGCAGGATCCAGAAAAAAGAGGCATGACCGTGTGGTCTATCTTCCCCCACGACACCAAATACTTTGGTTCCAGCAACTCTGCTTTCATGATCAATTACCATGTGGACGACCTGGACGGCTTATTGAAGATGCTGCAAGAAGAAGGAGTGGAGATTGATCCTCATCGGGAGGACTACGAATACGGGCGCTTTGCCTGGATCACCGACCCCGCGGGGAATCGGATTGAGCTGTGGGAGCCTCCGAAGAAGTAAGAGTGCTCGAGGCGCCTCCGGAGCATTTGAACCGGCCTCCCACCCTCCGTATACTTATCGCCCCTTATGAAGGTTGTTGTGATTATTCCCGCCGCCGGACTGGGGACGCGCATGGCATCCGTGCCCAGCTTGAAAGGCAAGAAGGCAGCTCCCTCCAAACAATTCACTGAGCTGGGCGGAACTCCTATTCTGATTCATACTTTGTCCAAGTTCGCGGCCAGTCCGGACGTTTCTGAGATCTATGTAGCGCTGCGCAAGACCGAGATCGCTGGCTTCCGAAAACGTCTGGAAAAAGAAGCCCCGGACATTCTTCGGAACGAAGTGACTTTCGTGGAGGGCGGCGAACATCGCCAGCAGTCGGTGGCCAACGCATTGGCTGCTGTTTCGGGTTCGCCGGACGACATCATTTTGGTGCACGACGCGGTTCGGCCCTTTGTAACTCAGGAAATTATTCACAGCGTCATTTCGGCGGCACAGAAATACGGAGCTGCCATTGCCGGTCTTCCCGCAGTAGATACTGTCAAACAGGTGGAGCGTACCGCTGAGGGTGCAGTCATTATCGCTACGCTGCCTCGGGAGCGGGTGGTGATGGCACAGACGCCACAAGGTTTCCGTTACCAGGTGCTGAAGAAGGCCTTCGACGAAGCCACTGCCGACGGCTTCAGTGGCACCGACGAAGCGTCACTGATCGAGCGTTCGGGACATCAGGTGGCAGTCGTGATGGGCTCCCCGCGAAATATCAAGATCACGACGCCCGCGGACTTGGAATTAGCCGAGTATTATCTAAAGACCGCGCCCGCAGACGGACAGAGATGACTCCAGTACGAAAGCGAAAACCGGAAACAGCAAAATTGCAATTCCGCATCGGCTACGGCTGGGACTCGCATGAGTTCCAACGCGGCATCCCACTCAAGATCGGCGGAGTGAGGTTGCCGCATCCGAAGGGTTTGGGTGGTCATTCTGACGGCGATGTACTGCTACATGCTCTGACCGACGCGCTGCTGGGAGCCGTAGCCGCTCCAGATATCGGTTCTCTGTTTTCCCCCTCGAATCCGAAATGGAGGGGAGCCGACTCGGCGGTTTTCTTGAGGGAAGCGCTGGAGCGCATAGGTAACGCGGGCTACAGAGTGGCCAACGTGGATTCCACGCTCATTCTGGCCGCGCCAAAAATCGGGCCGCACGCCGCAGCCATTCGTGCGCACTTGGCCGAGTTGCTCAGCGTGTCAAGGGATGCCGTCGGCGTGAAAGCGAAGACTCCCGAAGGGATGGGAACCGAAAATGCCGCGATCGCCCATGTAGTGGTGCTGTTAGAAAAGAAAAGTTCAGTACGATCCAAGGCATAAAAAGAAGAAAGCTAATCAGGGGCGGAAGTTCAATCGTCAATCGAAAATCAACAATCGTAAATTCTTTTAGACTGACTCGAATTCATCCTTCAGCTTCGCATGCCTGGCCTGCGCTGCATCCACCAGCGCCTTGAAGATTGCCAGTGAGGGTTCGTCCTCCTCAACTGACCTCTCCGGATGCCACTGCACGGCCAGCACAAAGTGATCCGGCGACGTACCTTCCAGCGCTTCGATAATCCCATCTTGCGGGCATCGGGCCACCACTCGTAAGCCGTCCCCCACAACGTCGGCAGCCTGATGATGACTTGAATTGACCGGAATATTGAGTCCTGCCGGCTGGGTGGCCTTGACGATCCCAGCCAGCCTCGACCCAGCATCTACTTCAACCGAGTGTGCAACGGACACTTTACGTCCGGCTTCGTGATTGATGGGAGACTCAATGTGCTGGATCAGTGTTCCGCTACGCTGGACGTTCAATATCTGTAACCCGTAACAGATGCCCAGAATTGGTTTCCGCATGTTGTAGGCGTCCTGCAGCAGCAACTCATCCACTGTGTCGCGCCGGGCATCAGCTGAGGCGGTTTTTTCATTGCGCGTCGCGTTGTATTTGGCTGGGTCCACGTCGGCTTTGCTTCCCGGGAGCAGCACCGCATCACAGCGCTCGATCAGGTTCATCACCGCGGCCGGAGTCTTATCAAGCGGAATGCGAACCGGCGTTCCCCCCGCGATCTCGACTGCGCGCTCATACTGTGGCAGTGATCGCTCAGCGTATTCGGGGTCGCCCGAATGAGGTACGGGGATCGCGATGCGTGGAGGCATGGCTCTATTGTATCTCCCGCGATTTCAGCTCATGCGCTCGATCTGGGCTAATGCCTTGGACTGGCGATAATGCCGAATTTCAAGGGCAAGGGCCAAAACCATGACAATGGCGCCGACGATCGCAGCGAACGGCGCTGCGATGTACCGGTAAGCGAAACTCAAATCAGGGTGAACACCGCGCACGCGTGCGGCAATCACAATTCCCAGAATTCCCAGCAGGAGACTCACGGCAAAAGCAAGAAGAGTCACCAGAATAGTCGCAAGAAACACTCGTATCGGGATCAAAAACAGACGAGGCTTACGGCTAGCAGTTTTGGGCG
>DATHJP010000713.1:0-2726 GCA_035489695.1 Terriglobales bacterium | reverse complement strand
GAGTAGCAGTCTGGAGTGCGTGGACCTGGACGCTTCTTCCCTCGATAATGTACTGGTCAACGCGCTGGGTGTGGGAGACCAGCCTCGCCGCTCTGCTGATGGCATTGCTCTTCTGGTTGACGCTGGTGATGGCAGAGAGAGATGGTCTAAAGCCGTGGCTGACGTTCGCAGTGATTTGGGGCATTGCGGCGCTCACCAATCCATCATTACTGGCCTTTCTGCCCGCCTCTGGGTTGTGGATTTGGTATCAACGGTGGAAGGTCGGCAAACGCTCTCTGGCTGGAATCGTTCTGGCCTCCTCTGTATTCCTCGGTTGCATCGCCCCGTGGCTAATTCGCAATTACCGTACGTTCGGGCAGTTTGTGTTTCTGCGCTCGAATTTTGGCGCGGAACTCCGCATCGGTAACGGCCCCGGAGCGAATGGCACGTGGATGGAGTATCTCCACCCCACACAGAACGTTTTTGAGATGGAACGTTACCGCCGCATGGGGGAGATGGCTTACGTGAAGGAGCGCAAACGCGAGGCAATCGATTTCATTCGCCAGGACTATGGACGTTTTATAGGCCTTAGCGTAAAGCGCTTCATATATTACTGGGGTGGCGTGCCTCGACAGGAGAACATTGCCTGGGTGGCGCCGATGAAAAACGCGCTCTTTTTGCTTTCCTCGGCACTTGCGTTCTGGGGATTAGCACGTGCTCTGCGAAAACATCGACCGGGCGCGTGGCTTTTCTTTTGGCTGATACTCTGTTATCCGGCAGTGTATTACTTCGTTTTTCCTCATCCCCGATATCGCCATCCCATCGAACCAGAGCTGCTGATCCTGATGGTCTACGTGATCTCTGAAGTGGAACGAAAACAACATCGTCTGGCGCCGATACCCTCCTAAGAGCGTTGCCGCTGAGGCTCGCATTCAACCATTTCCTGATGTTTTGTTCCTCACGATTTCACACTTCCCCCGTCTAAGCTGAGTCGAGACGGAGGAGCTATGAAGCGTCAACGCGAGATTGCAACTTGGATGGGGGCAGTCCTAGGCTCTCTTTGCGCACTCTTATTCGCCGTGGCTCAGAGCCATGCTGCTGAAAACAGGGGGCAATTCACCCAAGAGTTTCATCAGACCTACGCCCTTAACGTGGGCGGCCAGGTAGCCCTGGACAATATCAATGGCAACGTTCATATCACGGGATGGGATCGTAATGAGGTCAAAGTGGACGCGGTTAAGTACGCTCGCAGCAAAGAACGGTTGGACGAGGCCAAGATCGTGATTGATGCCTCGAAGGACCACATCTCAATCCGCACCGAGTATCCGGACCACGATCTTACTTTCAGCGACGATGATCGGGACAATCCGGCCAGCGTTGAATACACATTGTCTGTCCCGCGAACCGCACGCCTGGATCCGATCAAGCTTATTAACGGCTCGCTGGACGTCCAGGGGACCGCAGGCGAGGTGCGCGCCTCTTGTATCAACGGCCATCTCAAGGCCAGCGGCCTGGGAGGACCAGTTAAGCTCTCCACCATCAATAATCGTGTGGAGGCACAGTTCGAGCATTTGGGAAGCACTCCTATTGAGCTGGCTTCGGTCAATGGCAGCGTCCTGCTGACTGTGCCATCGGACTCCAAAGCGGAAATCGAGGCTTCGACCGTACACGGCGGTATCAGCAATGACTTTGGCTTGCGAGTGCGCAACCACCGCATTGTTGGGCACGATCTGCACGGGGAACTGGCTGGCGGCGGAGCCCGGATCAAACTCTCCAATGTGAATGGCACGATTGAGATCCGTCATGGCAGCGATAACCGTACGCTTAGCCCGGTGAAGGATTTGAATCGTGGCTCGGATAGTGACCGGGACGAGGATGATGACAGTGAAATCTAGTTAAAGCGGATTGAAATTCTATACCGCCGCCAGCGGCGCTACTTCCTGTAATGCCGCCTCGAAGGCTTTCAAGGCTCGATCAATTTGCTGCCGGGTGATTATCAGGGGCGGCTGGAAGCGGATCACGTTTCCATAAACTCCTCCTACACCCACGAGAACTCCCTGGCGCAACAACGCGTCGCGTAAGGCTTCGGCTTCCGAAGTAGCAGGAGTCAGTTTTTCGTCTTTCACCAGCTCAACTCCAATCATCAGGCCCAGCCCGCGCACTTCTCCTATGAGTGAACTCTGTTTCTGCAGTTCTCTGAGTTTCGACATGGCGTACTCGCCGATCTGGGTAGCCCGACCCGGAAGATTTTCTTTCTCCATGAATTCGATGTTGGCGAGCGCAGCGGCGCAAGAGACTGGGTTGCCGCCGAAAGTGGAAAGATGATCCCCGGGTTTGAATGCAGCCGCGATTTCCGGTCGCGTGGTAAACGCGCTCAAGGGGAAACCGTCCGCAATGCCCTTCGCTGTTACCAGAATGTCTGGTTCGACACCGTAATGCTCGATGGCGAACATCTTTCCGGTGCGTGCAAAACCTGACTGGACTTCGTCGGCGATAAAAAGGATCCCGTGATGGTCGAGAACCTTCTTTACTTCTTTGAAATAGTTTTGCGGAGGGACAATGATTCCACCTTCGCCCATGACTGGCTCGGCAATAAATGCGGCGACGTCGTCAGAAGTAGTGAAGCGGATGACGTCTTCAATCGCCCGGGCGCACTGTCGGCCACATTCCTCGGGGTCGTTCGGCCACTGCGACCGATAGGCATACGGCGCGGGAGCAAAGGTGACGCCTGGAGCGTAAGGGCCCCC
>DATHJP010000712.1:0-5140 GCA_035489695.1 Terriglobales bacterium | reverse complement strand
CCGGAGGACAGCGCCTTCCTGCAAGAAACTCTCGATCAAGCAGGACGGGACAGGAAGGCTTTTGATTTTGAACATCGGCTGCTGATGCCAGACGGCTCGGTGAAGTATCTTCGAGTTGTAGGTCATCCCTCGACAAACGATGAATCGGGCGACTTTGAATTCGTGGGAGCGGTGACGGATGTTACTGAACGCAGACGCATCGAAGAGGCCCTGCTGCGCAGCGAAGCCTACTTAGCGGAAGCGCAGAAGTTAAGCCACACCGGCAGCTGGGCATGCAGGATCGCAACCCGAGAGATGATCCACTCGTCTGAGGAACACCGTCGCTTGTTTGGCCTCGATCCGGAGACGGAGGGGATACCTTCATTCGATGAATTTTATCAGCGCATTCATCCGGAAGATCGGGATCGGACCATCGACGATCTCGAGAGAGCAATCCGCGCCGGAACCAATGTCGAGGCGCATTTCCGAGTCGTACTTTCGGAAGGGACGACCAGATACATGTACGGGATAGGTCACCCTGTTGTCAAAACATCCGGCAACACCGGCGAATTCGTGGGTAGCGTGATGGACGTGACTGAGCGCACGCGGGCAGTGGCTCTGCGTGACGGCGAGAGCCATGTTTTGGAGATGATAGCGCGCGAGGCTCCGCTGGAGGAAACACTGGAGAACCTGGTGCGCGTTGTGGAAGCCCAATTTGGCGGCTTGTTCTGCTCCGTCCTGCTTCTCGACGAGGACGGGCAGCACGTGCGGCACGGCGCTGCTCCCAACCTTCCCCAGGCCTACACCAAGGCCATCGACGGCCTTTGCATCGGACCGAAGGCGGGATCCTGCGGTACCGCCATGTACCGCAGAGAACCAGTTGTTGTCGCCGACATTCTGCAGGATCCGCTCTGGGAGGCGTACCGAGAAGTGGCCGAGCCCTACGGGTTCCGCGCTTGCTGGTCTACTCCCATACTTGCGCATTCGGGCAAGGCACTGGGCTCGTTTGCCATGTATTACCGCGAACCGCGTAGTCCGAGCCCGGCTGAGACTCGCGCCCTGGAAATGGCCACCCATCTCGCTGGCATTGCCATTGAACGCAAGCTGACCCACGAACAGTTACAGCGAAGTGAAGCTTACCTGACCGAAGCGCAGAGGCTGAGCCACACGGGCAGCTGGGCTTTCAACGCTGCAAAGTCTGTCTACTGGTCAGAGGAAAATTTCCGAATGTGGGGCTTCGATCCGCAGCAGGGTCTTCCGGACCGCGAAACGGTCTTGCGTCGGATCCATCCTGAGGATCGCGACAGGGTGATCGAATGCGTCCAGAAGGCAGTGAGCGAAAAAAAAGACTACGTTGTCGAGTTCAGAATCGTGCTACCCGACGGAACAGTCAAACACATCCATGGGTTAGGCCGTCCGGTCTTCAGCGCGAGCGGGGAGCTTGTTGAAGTTGTCGGTACACAGCTCGACGTGACAGAACGCAAACGTGCCGAAGAAGAGCGCGAGAGGTTGCGGCAGCTACAGGCGGATCTCGCGCACATAAACAGGGTGACCACGATGGGCGAGCTGACCGCTTCCCTGGCGCACGAGATCAAGCAGCCGATTGCCGCGGCAGTAACCGACGCTAGAACCTGCTTGCGATGGCTTCGCCGCGATGAGCCCGACGTGGCAGAGGCATCCGATGCTGCGTTAAGGATCGTCACAGACGTAACGCGCGCGGCGGACATCATTAGCAGAATCAGCTTGCTGTTCAAGAAGGGCGCTCTGCAGCACGAGTTGGTCGATGTAAATGAGCTCATTCGAGAAATGATTGTGCTGCTGCGCAGTGAGGCGAGCCGGTATTTAATTTCGATCCGTGGCGAACTTGCAAACGGTCTGCCCAAGATGAAGGCGGACCCGGTGCAACTGCAACAGGTCTTGATGAACCTCATGCTCAATGGCATTGAAGCTATGAAGGGCATGGGCACGGGAGGTGAACTTACGATCAAGTCGCAGCAAGACGACAATCGTAAACTCCTGATCTCGGTCGGCGATACGGGCGTGGGACTTGAGCCAGAGCAGGCGGAGCAAATCTTCGATGCATTCTTTACCACCAAGCCGCAGGGCACCGGCATGGGATTGCCCATCAGCCGTTCCATCGTTGAATTGCATGGCGGCCGTTTGTGGGCCACCTCCAACTCCGGGCCGGGCGTGACCTTTCAGTTCACCTTGCCCAGCGAAGTCACCGCACATAAGGTTGCATAACCAGGCGGCTGTATTGCGCAAAAAACATCATCTGACTCATGCAGACATGGTTTCCAGCCAGTAATCCCGCTTGCGCTACCTTGCTACTGCAATCGCGGCAGCGGTTCGACCGGCGCTGGCTCCGCCGCATCATGGCTGCTTTGGAGAGAAGGCCGAGAAATCCCCAGCTTCTGCATCTTGTGGATCAGTGTTGTGCGCTTCAAGCCAAGTTTGGCGGCTGCGCCTTTTGGGCCGCCGATCACCCATCCGACTGTTTCAAGGGTGCTCAGAATCAGCGTGCGTTCGGAGTCTCTCAGAGTAGTCGCGGGCTGAGAGACGGTGACGCGCTGAGTCCCTGCCGCCGGCAAAGGGTTGGGAAGCACACCATCGTTCGAAAGGATGACGGCACGTTCGACCAGATTCTGCAATTCGCGGATATTCCCCGGCCACTCGTACGAGCTGAACGCAGACATCGTTGGCGGAGGAATGTGTTCGATTTCCTTACCCATCCGGCGGCCAAAAATCTCGGCAAAATGTTCCACCAGGGCGGGAATGTCTTCGCGGCGCTCCCGCAGTGGTGGCAGTAAGACCGGAAACACATTCAGACGGTAGTAAAGGTCGCTACGAAATTCGCTGTCTTTCACCATTTCCGTCAGATCACGGTTGGTTGCAGCCACTAGCCGGACGTCCACCTGGTGAGTTCTTGCGCTACCCAAGCGCTCGAACTCTTGTTCCTGCAGGACACGGAGCAGTTTGGGCTGCAATGCCGGAGGAATATCGCCGACTTCGTCCAGGAAGAGCGTGCCTTTATCGGCCAGCTCGAAGCGGCCAATTTTTTGCGCGATGGCTCCAGTGAACGCACCTTTCTCGTGGCCGAAGAGCTCACTTTCCAGCAAATCCAGCGGGATGGCAGCGCAATTCAGCCTTACGAACGTGCGTCCGCAGCGCGAGCTGAGCTTGTGAATGGCATGCGCGATCAGCTCCTTGCCGGTGCCTGTTTCTCCCTGAATAAGTACGGTGGAATCGGTAGGCGCGACGCGTTCGACCTGTTCGAGCACCGATTCCAGAGCAGGACTGTTGCCTATGACCTGCTCGAATCTGCGCTCATCGCGGTCCTGGTTACGCGACCCGAATCCTTCGAAAGCTCCCACAGAGGACCTCCTGACCATCAGGATGCACGTTTCGGTTTACGCGACTCAGCTCTCCAGAGCCGCTCGAACACTTTCGAGCAGGACTTCATCGTCGAACGGTTTTGCCATGAACTCCACAGCGCCTGCTCTCAAGGCCTGCATCCGCATTTTTGCGTCGCCATGTGCAGTGATGAAGATAGTTGGAATCCGGCAGTGTTCAGCGTTAAGCTTGGCCTGCAATTCCAAACCGGACATGCCCGGCATGCGGATATCCGCGATCAGGCATGCAGTCTGGCGCAGTTGGCCGGACTGTAGAAATTCCTCCGCCGACGCAAACGCTTGCGCGGGCATTCCAACCGCTTTAAGCAAGCCCTGCAATGCGCTGCGCATTAAGTCGTCATCATCGACGATCGCAACTAGTTTGGTGTTTCCCTGAGTAACCATAATTGGAAATTAACAGCGTCGCGAAACCCGCGCAATTATGCTTTGGTATGAGGGCTGTAATACTGTCCTGAGCAGAAGGGTCGCGATTGACATTCAGAGGCTGGGTGCTGGCGACCGAAGCAGCTAGGACGGTTAGGTAGGCAATGTGAGATGGAAGCTTGCGCCACGAGGAGAATTGTCGGCAGCCCACAAGCGCCCGCCATGCGATTCAATAATAGAGCGGCTGATGGACAATCCCATGCCGGTGCCATGCAGTTTGGTAGTAAAGAACGCATTGAAGATCTGGTCTGCCTGCTGCGGAGGCAGGCCCAGCCCGGTGTCGCTGACCGAGACCCTTAGATGACCATTCTCAGCCGGCTGCGACTGGATGGTAAGCTCGCCTCCACCGTTCATGTCTTTCATGGCTTCGATGCCATTGAGCATGAGATTCATGAAGACCTGCTGCAATTGCACACGGTCTGCCATGATGCTGGGCATATCGGCGGCAAGGTGAGTGCGGATGGAAATCGAGTAATGGTTCGCCTCGTTGCGCACCAGGCCGACCATTTCTTGAATGACTGAATTTATGTCAAGCAATTCACGTTGTGAAGACTCCTTGTTAAACATCAAACGGATTCGGCTGATGATATCGTTGGCCCGGGTTGTGTCTTTGACCATTCTGGACGCAGCTTCGCGCGCTTCTTCCACATCGGGGTGATCGCGAGTAAGCCAGCGCAAGCAGGTGTTGGCATCGGTGACTGCTGCGGCGATGGGCTGCTTGATCTCGTGCGCCAGGGAAGCGGTCAGCTCTCCCATCGTGGTTACCCGAGCTATGCGCGCAAGATCCGCCTGCACCTGGCGCAATCTTTCGCGCTCTTCATCCGCGCGCTTGCGTTCGGTCACGTCCACAAGGGTGCCTACGTATTCAACCAGGTCGCGAGAGGCGCTGAAAACAGGATGGGCCAGCATGTGGATGTGCTTCATCGTGCCGTTCGGAAGAATGATTCGGTACTCCACCTCATAACCCATCTTTTCGCGGGTTGCTGTTTCGTAGACTTTCTCGACTCTTTCTATGTCGTCCGGATGAATACGTTGGAGAACTACTTCCAACGGCGGAACACCCCCTTTCGGATCGAAACCAAACAGGCGGAAATGTTCCTGAGACCAGTGGACGATCTTTCTGCTGGCGATATTCAAGGCGAAACTGGCGGTGTGAGTTAGCCTTTGCGCTTCCGCTAAATATGCCTCGCTCTTGCGTAGTTCTGCCTCTGTCCGGTTGCGTTGGGTAATCTCGAATTTCAAGTCTTCATTAGCCCGAGTCAGGTCTGCGGTCCGCTCTGCGACCCGCTGCTCTAGTTCATTTCTGGCCCGTGTGGCCCGGCTCA
>DATHJP010000711.1:0-5206 GCA_035489695.1 Terriglobales bacterium | reverse complement strand
TGACTTCCACTGTGCACGACCCAAAGAGGACAGAGTTATCGGTGCGGCGGATGATCGAACGTCGCGTGGACGGTGTCGCCATCCTAACGTTTGGTATGGAAGACTCTCTTCTCGAGCATCTTCGTTTTCGGAAGGTGCCATTAGTATTTGTCGACGTTGGGCCGGATGTTCCAGGAGTGAGCAACATCCGCATCAACTACCAGAATGGTATTCGGCAGGCAGTGCAACACCTTGCCGCTCTGAGACATACGAGGATCGCGTTCGTAACCGGACCGTTATACCTAAAATCGGCGTTGGCCAGACGAGACGCCTTTGAGCGGTCGATGCAGGAAATCGGACTGCAGGTTGCGCCGGAGCTGATCGTCGTGGGAGATCACACCATGGAGGGCGGCATCAGGGCACTCGCCGACCTTACCCGTCTGCGCAATCGTCCCACGGCCATCGTCTGCTCGAATGACATGACAGCAATTGGAGTCATGCGGGAAGCGTACGAATACGGCATCAACATCCCGCAAGATCTTTCGGTCGTCGGCTTCGACGATATTCGACTGTCCCATTTCACGATTCCGCCCTTGACGACGGTGCAGATGTCGCAGATAGAACTGGCCAAGATTGCATTCGAGGCACTGATGAATGAGGTACAGCGAGAGTCCCCCGCACTCGGAAAAACTGAGTACCCGTTGAATACGAATCTGGTATTGAGGCGTTCGACAGCTCTGGCTGCTGTGCACAACCGGCGGGTAAAATTTCCCAAGGGCAGCCGTGCCACCTCGGGGAAGTTTCCAACCGGTTTCGAGCCCACAGAGCGCTAGATCCCGAAAGCGTTTGCCCGGAACCTCGTCCTTTTATTGTCCTTCCAAGAAAAAGCTTGACAATAGCCCCGCATTAGCGCCAGTATATTGCCGTTTTTCTGAGTAAACGTATACTCGTTTCTTCGAGAATGTCGTTTCCCATTGGGAAACGTGTTCGGGAATTGAGCCAGTCGCGAAAGTCGTGCCGAGAGACATTTCTTTCTGGAGGGCGCTGTGAAACAAGTGAGACTAGCTGCGGCGTTTACAGGTTTTGTGCTTTTCCTCTTGGTGCTCTTCCCGTACCAGACGAGGGCGCAAGGATTGTTTGGAACCATCAGCGGGATCGTCACCGACCCCAGCGGTGCAGTGATTCCGGGCGCAACGGTGAAAGTGAGCAACGTCAATACAAATGTCACCAAGCTGCTGGCCACAAACAGCGCAGGCGTCTACAGTGCCGGCAGTCTAAATCCCGGCACATACAAGGTTGAAGCGGAGGCGAAGGGTTTCAAGACGGCTGTTGCCAACAATATCGTTCTCGAAGTGAATGCCAATCCGAAGGTGGATTTGACTCTGCCAGTGGGTCTAACCAATGAGGTCGTGGAGGTAACTGCCGCCAATACGCCCATATTGCAGACCCAGCAGTCTGATCTCGGCCAGACTGTGAGCCAAAGGCAGTTGGAGCAGTTGCCGACGTTCAGTTCGTCCGGTCGCAACCTTTATAGTTTGCTCCCCCTGGCCCCCGGCGTATCGCAGCAAACCGGCTGCGATTTTTGTGGCAACAACGGCAATGTGCGAGTGAGCGGCAGCCGGCCGCGCAATGACGACAACGTCCTCGATGGGAGCACGATCACCGCGCCAGTATTTGGAGGGCAAGCGGTTACACCCTCAGTGGACGCCATTCAAGAGTTTCGCATCGAGCAGAACAGCATGTCCGCGGAATATGGGAAAGCCGGCGGTGCGATCGTCATCGCGGTGAGCAAAAGTGGCACCAACACCTTCCACGGTTCGGCCTATGAATACAACCGCAATCAGGACCTCAATGCCAGAAACTATTTTGAGGATCCTACGCAACGGAAGAACCCCTTCACCTATAACGAGTTTGGCGGCAGCATCGGAGGGCCGATTATCAAGGGTAAGCTATTCTTCTTCACTGATTATCAGGGAATCCGCTCCCACGGAAGCGGAGCAGTAGGAAGTAATACGGTACCAAATGCTGCGTTCCGCAGTGGCGATCTCTCTGCTTTGTGTACTGGTAGCTTCGACAGCGCGGGCAACTGCTCGAATCCGGGCGAACAAATCTATTATCCAGGTACTACCACCGCGGTACCTTTTAACACCATCCCTGCCGGACAGATCAGTTCAATTTCGCAGAGTCTGCTTGCGGTATGGCCTACAGGCACCAGCGCGGTCGGGATTGGAACCGATCAGTTGCTTCTCAGTTCGCCCAGTAACAGCAATCTGAACAGGTTTAATCCCCGCATCGATTTCAACCCATCGCAGTACGATCATATTTTTGGTGCGTTGCACACTCAGCGAGGACGATCTCTCGATTACAACTTGATTGTTGGTCCTGCAGGTCAGCGCACCCAACGATCAAGCGACTACGCAACCACTGTAGGATGGACGCACACCTTCAGTTCGACTTTGCTCAACGATTTTCGCTTCGGGTACATGCACCGAATTGGCGATCGGACGCCCTACGGGGCCGGGGCTACTTCACCCACCGACTTCGGAATCAGCGGTATTCCTGACTGTTTGTCGAGCGTTCCTGATACATCGGGGGGAACTCGATGCGGCACGCCGGGAGTAAGTATCAGCGGGTTTTCCAGCATTTCTAACAGCGGGATGCTTTATGAACCGGCTTCCACTTTTCAATTCGGTGACACGGTCAGCAAGCAGCTCGGGCGGCACAGCATCAAGACCGGGGGTGAATTTCGGCATTACTCGATCGACAACTATCAGCCGAACGGCGTCGTCGGCAGCTTTAGCTTCTCAGGCTCCCAAAGCGGAAATGCCTTCGCTGACTTTTTGTTCGGAGTGATCAATAATGGCAGCGTTCAGGTCCAGAATACGTTCGTCTCCTCGCGCGCCTGGTCTTATTCGTTTTTTGTCCAGGACGATTTCAAGCTCACGCCGAGACTGACACTGAATCTGGGGCTGAGATGGCAATACGACCAGTCGTTCCATGAGATTCATAATGGAGATGCGTTCTTCAACCCATTCACAGCCGAATGGGAGCAATTCGGCGTGAATGCGCCGGACACACCTTTTGACCCGTCAAAGACGCAATTTGAGCCGCGGGTTGGATTTGCGTGGAACCCGCATGGCGGTTTCGTGGTTCGCGGAGGCTATGGCATCATGCATCCTGGCGCCGTGGGTCACGGTCGCGCTGGAGATGGCCAGCCTGGCCCAAATCTTCTTGCCGGCACCTCATTTAGTCCTGGCACTAACTGGGCGGGTCTGCCTCCCGTGGCGAGCCCCGATCCCGCCGCGATCACCGCCCCTCTGCCTGTCAACGGAAATGTGTCCTTCGCCTCGTGGGCACCGCGAAAGCAAACTCCGACTTACATCCAACTGTGGAACCTGACACTCGAGAAACAATTCGGTTCAGACACAGTCGCTCAGATCGGCTACGTCGGCAGCCACGGCACGCATTTGCCGATTAATTATGCATACAACATTTGCCAGCAGACCCCTCAAAGCACTGCGGCACTCCCAGATGCGTTCTCTGCTACCACCAGCCCGTATTGCCCGGCTGCTGCCGCGGCGGTGATCGCTGGCGGCGCGTCAGTGTACTGCTGTCTGACCATAAACCCGGGCTTCTGGGGACTTTCTAGCTCGGTCTACCATTCGATGCAGGCAAAGATCGATCATCGCTTCTCCCATGGTTTTTCGCTGCTGGCCAACTTCACCTGGAGCAAGCTGATCGACGATTCATCCTCGGATTGGGGTGGATTCTGGTCACTCGATGTTCTCGGGCAGGACTTCTACAACCGCAAGGCGGAACGTTCGGTAAGTGCCGGCGACATACCTGCTCGCCTCACCATCGCGCCGATCGTGGAGTTGCCTTTTGGCCGGGGAAAAAGGTGGGTCAACGAAGGGCTTGCCAGCCAGTTGATCGGCGGGTGGCGGGTAAGCGCCATTTACACGATCAGTGCGGGTTCTCCGTTCGGAATCACGGACAACTCCTACGGATTCTGTAACGGAGCGGGCGTTCTGTCGGATCGGCCCAATATGATTGGTGATCCGCTTCCGTCAGGCTTTCATCAGACGGTCGCACATTGGTTCGACACCAGTGCGTTCGATTTTTCTGGGACGTGTCCAGCCAGCAACCTGGTAGATCTCACGGGACCCTTCGATGTCACAAAGGCGTTTGGCAATGCTCCGCGCTACTTCTCGAATCTGCGCAATCCGGGAGTCAATAATCTTGATTTCTCTCTTCAGAAAGATTTCAGGATTCCCGCCGGGGAGCAGACGCGCCTTACCTTCTCGGCGGATTTCTTCAACCTGCCGAATCACCCGGAGTTCGCCGAACCCAATGCGGACCCGCTAAACCAGAATTTCGGAACGATTGGCCGGACCGCTTTCAACAACCGGACGATACAGCTTGGATTGCATCTGTATTTCTGAATGGATGACATGAGGCGCAGGACGGGAGTGCTTACAGGATCGCGCTCCCGTTTTCAGTCGTGCGGTTGCTGCGATTTGTGAATGACTGAACCGATTAGATTCACATTGCAGATCGCTTTTTATCGTTGCAATTGACAAGCAAATGGCGGCGGGCTAGCTTAGGCGCGCTTCGTAAACGATTACCTTACCCATCCATCGCCAGGCTTTAACACGCTATGAACACGACCATGCTGCTGCAGCAGCTCCGCGAGGAGGTTCTGGAAGCGAATCTGGAACTGGTTCGCCGGGGATTGGTCCTATATACCTTCGGAAATGCCAGCGGAATCTCGCGCGAACAGGGGCTGGTCGTCATTAAGCCAAGCGGCGTTCCATATGACGAGATGCGGCCGGAGCATCTGGTGGTTACGGACCTCGACGGCAAGATATTGGAAGGCGCATTGCGACCCTCCTCCGATCTGCCAACCCATTTGGTGCTGTACAAAGCATTTCCGAAAATCGGCGGCGTAGCCCACACCCATTCTGTGTACGCGACCGCATGGGCACAAGCGCAGCGGGCGATCCCATGTTTCGGCACCACACACGCTGACCACTTCCACGGACTAATTCCGGTGACAGCGGTGATGTCAGAGCCGGAGATTGCCTGCGATTACGAAAAGAACACCGGGCATGCAATCGTTAGGGCTTTTGCACATGCGGACTATGGGGCCGTACCGGCAGTTCTGGTAGCCAACCATGGCCCTTTCATCTGGGGACCGGATCCGGGAACGGCAGCAAATAACGCGGCC
>DATHJP010000710.1:0-3731 GCA_035489695.1 Terriglobales bacterium | reverse complement strand
CCATTCCTTTTGGTTCTCGAGCTGGCGAAAGCCGGGCGGCCATGGCAAACCACCATTTAGCGGCCCGATCACGAAGGGTATAGGCCCTTTACGCAGCAAGAAAGCAAAAGGACTCGGCAAGACCGGTGTCATCGGCATGATGCGCAGAACGACATCGAACTCGCGCGCAAAGATGCGGCGCCGCAACTGCCGCCAGGCATACCATTCAAAGGCAACAGAAAACGGATAGCCGAAAGCGGTCAACACTTGAGTGTCATAGTTGTATTTAAAGATCCTACGCAAACTCCAGGCATAGAGGCGATCGAGCAATGGCATCCGGACCACCTCGATGGTGCGAAACGGTGCCTTTGCGCGGCGCACAGGCTCCTCACTGGGCGATCGAACAATCAAAGTGACGTCATGGAGCTGGGCAAGCGCTGCCGCATGAGAATAAGTAACATAAGGCATGCTGACTATCTCCGGATTACAGTCAGGCGCTAGCAGCAAAATACGTAATCGGTTCATGAATTTTCCTCAAAAAGCCTCTCTCAAGTCGAGACTGGACGGAATATTAATGCTCAAAGTAATGTAAGTGATCGTCTGAAACAAATGCCTATCCCCCTTTTAGTCCGTAGGAGTTGATAACCCCTCAGCTTGAGCTTCACATTTGTTGGTCAGCCGGCATTGCAAGTCATACCACCGTCTTCTCAGCTTCTTGAGTGGTTTTCTAAGTGGCTTTGGAACAGCTTCCTTCCAACCGCGGTGAAGACCGAGCTTGAGGGCCAGCTTTCCTTTACCAGTTAGAGGCACGTAGTACCTCGGAAGATCAAATTTTTGAAAACCATTGCTGCGTTTGAAGTCGCCAAGGCTGTCCTCAAGCCAAAGCGCATACACAAGGTATGGCACGCCTTTCTCCGCACAACGTTCCACTGCTTTGGCCAAAAGCAGATTATTGGGGGCGAGATCGCGATGGGCTATCTTTGAGATGATCTGGCCCAAGTATGCGTAATTTTCGGCATAGGCCAGCATAATGAAACCCACCAGTTCTTCGCCCAGATATGCGCCGAAAATCTCCTCCCGGAACAAGAACCGGCTGAACTGGCGTTTTATCGTTTCAAAATCTTTTCCATAGTGCAAGTAATGTCGTCCTTGCCGGATCGGAGTTTCGTTGAAAATCGATGTGATTCCACGGACGAAGCGATCGTCGAACGTAGCAGGCTTGACAACGACCCCGTTTTTTTGCGCTTTTCGAATTTTGTTTCGTGCTTTTCGATCGATTTGTTTCTCCCACCAAAGTGAGTAGCTCTTGATCGGGAGCGCCGCGATCGAATCCAGTTCCATGGGGTAGGAGTATTTAGGTTCTGTGTCCGGTAAACGTTGCCAGAAGGTCAGAATATCTGGCCTCGGTTCGCTCTTGCACAGCTGGTTTATCAAGGTCCTGGGATCCTCGACGTCCTCGTACCATTCCTGCTCCAGCCTGGCAATCCGCGGAATTTCGCCTTCAATTAGGATTTTTTTACCATCAACTTCCATTGTGGTGACACGATTTCTCGTAGATCTTTATGACCCCGCCATGGTTATGTGCTGCTTGCAAGGACTGATTGCGCTTAAAGCAGCTAGTGATCATACAGCTAATGAATTTAGCTGTAAGGCTGGTCTTTTATTCGAGCGAACTCCGCGCAACCACTGCTCGATCATGACCAGGCTAAAGAGAAGCTTGTGGTTGTCCTGGCGCCCAGATTGGTGACTTTCGAGGAGCCTTCGCACGGGTTTGGGGTCAAGCAGACCAAACATAAGTGAGCTTTCATCTAGGAGCACTTCTGAAATCTCACCGTCAAGCGACGAGCGAAACCAATCGTCCACCACATTTACGGCGAAACCGCGCTTCTTTCGCTTCAAGAGATGAGACGGTAAGTAACGTTCGCACACTCGGCGGTGCAGCCACTTTCGACTGCCATTACGAACCTTGAATCCTGCACCGAGCCGCTGCACGTACTCTACTATCGTGCGATCCAGATACGGGACACGGACTTCAAGGCTATGGGCCATGGAGAGCTTGTCCGCGTACATGAGCAGTTCGTCGGGCAGGGATGAGCGGATTTCGAGAAGCTGAAAACCACCTAGTTCGTCCGTGTGAGCCATCTGTGGAATGAGGCCGCGCCAGTAATCAACCAGGTCTTGGCTTTCTTGCTCAGGAAGCAAACCATGTTGAAAGAGTCCGTCGATCGTCTGTGCCGGCGCCAGAGAAAAAACATCCTGATAGCGCTTCATTCTGTCCGACGTGCCCAGCGAAGAGACACCACGCTTCAATGTTTCGTTACGGGGTAACCGATCGATGGCGAAACCAATCATCGAGCGGAGGCCTGCTGGCAGTCCACGCCACCAATCTCCGTAATGAACTCCCAAATGCCGCTTGTAGCCGCCAAGCAATTCGTCCGGGCCCTGGCCGATCAGCGCCACCTTCACATCCTGCCGCGCGCGTTGCGAGACAAAATACATTGGCACGATTGAGGAAGCCGCAATTGGTTCTTCGAGCGATTCGACTATTTTTGGCAACGACCGCTCAAACTCACTCTGGTCAAGCCTTACTGTTATATGACGGGCACCTAGGAGAGCTGCCGTCTCCGCTGCGTCGCGCAGTTCATCATCGGCGAAAGTTTCGCCGTACCCTATCGTGTATGCTGGCCATGGCCCACCTTGCTCATTCATTAAGGCCAGCAGCAAACCCGAGTCAATCCCGCCGCTAAGAAGGATTCCTACCGGGACGTCACTCAGGAGATGTCGTCGAACGGCGTTCTTGTATAACTCCAGTAGTTCATGGGTAGCTTCTTTTGCTCCCTTTGGTCGGGAGAAAGGAGTAGGGCTAAACTTGTACCAGCGTTCCTCGCGACATTCACCGTTCTCTACAACCAGCATCGTGCCAGCTGCAAGTTTTCGAATGCCTTCAAATACCGTCAAAGGCGAGGGGGTATAGCGAAACCGGAGGAACAGGTTCAGCGCGACGGGATCGACTTCCGGTCTGGAATCCGCTGCGGCAAGAATAGCACGAATTTCCGATCCAAAGGTGAGCTGGCCGTTATCAATCTTATAGTAAATGAGTTTGATTCCCATAGCATCACGCGCCAGGACCAGGCGTTGGTGAACCAGGTCCCATATGGCCAGACCGAACATGCCATTTAGATGATTGAAGACGCCAGAGCCCCACTCTTTGTAGCCATGAATAATAACCTCGGTGTCCGAATTCGTTCTGAACTGGTAGCCCTTGCTTTGCAGCTCGGCTCGAAGTTCCCTGTAATTGTAAATCTCGCCATTAAAGATTATCCACACGGTTTCTTCTGCGTCCGACATCGGCTGATGACCGCCTGCGAGATCGATGATCGATAGTCGCCGGAACCCCAAACCGACCGGTCCAGTGATGAAGAAGCCTTCGTCATCAGGTCCACGATGCGCGATCGAACGCGCCATGCGGACAATGGTCTCGCGCTCCACCGGTTCGCGTCGCTGAAAGTTAAACTGGCCTGCGATGCCGCACATTCTGTTATAGAGGTTGAGAGGCGAAGGATACGCGTTGGTGGTCCATAACACTCTTTACACGACTCTTGTCACCTGTCATTCGACGCGCTTCGTATAGATAGAACGCGAGGCTTCGAAACATCTGTGCCTGTCCCCAGCGATGCATGGGAACGTTGTCCCAGCCCAGGTGGAGTTTCCGAGAGCGGAACGAGCCGTCGCGCTTGACCCACGCCTCCAAA
>DATHJP010000709.1:0-5722 GCA_035489695.1 Terriglobales bacterium | reverse complement strand
CTCGAGCAGTCCACGGTCGCGGTGGTAAACATAAGCGCCGGGCTCGAGACCTTCTACAGCATTCACGATCAGATAAAGATGGTTGAGCTGAGACCCCATTGCGTCGAGAAAATCCGCGCGTACGCCGCGCGTACCTCGGTCCAGCAGGGTCGACAGCTGCGCCAGAGTGATCGGAGTACGGTCAAACCTTCGGCTCGAACCGCGCCTCAGAATCACTTGCTCGATGGGGTCGCGCGGTATTTCAGCGTCAGACAAAGGCTGGAGCTGAATGACAGGACCGGTGGGCGGAGGTAGCTCGATCCTTGGCGTGCGCCCGCGCCACCCCGCAACTTCTTCGGGAGAATGCAGCGAAGAGGCATCGTGAATTTCGCGCATGAGCGGATAGTCAATCTCACTGCGAGAGAGCGGAACAGTTTCGAGGCCAAGGGGGACGACTTCCGCTGGCGCGGGTGGAGAAAGCGCCGAGTCGTAGCCGACAGCCACCAACGAAAACGCCACCTCGCGTTGGACATCGACATCCAGCAGGCGGTTCACGGTCGCGTCCACAAAGCCGCACACAACTATCGCCGGGAGACTCAATGCAGTGGCGACGGCCAGCAGGTTGGCGAGCAGGGTGCCGTTGTCCCATCCGAAATGGCGGTAGGTGCGATTCTGATATTTCCACGCGTTGCGCCAGTACGTGCCGGTGCAGACAATGGTCAGCGGCGCGTGAGCGATGGCCGGTTCGCTGGCGGTGGCTTCGGCGAGAACAGCGCGATAATCTCCAGCACGGAGTTTGCGCAAGCCGAACTCGGCGGCGGCGAAGTGATAGACACCGGCCTCCAGATTGGCCAGGTCACCACAAACCAGATACAGCTCGATTTCGTAGAGCGCGCCGGTGCAGGCTGCGGCGCGAAAGTAGATTTCACCGCCGGGATACTTCCTGTGCCGGGTGATTCCAGCAGAAAGGTAGAGGAGTTGAGCAATGGCCTCTAAATCCGGAGCTGCTTTAGTCTCGGGCGGGACGATCTCAGCGATGGCAGAAAGTGCGGCGACCCCGGTTTGCCGGACCTCGGCAGGCAAACGAATGGGCTCTAGTGTGGAATAAATTTTGAAAGGTAATGGCTGATTGGCAAAATCCAACGAGTGCGCGTTAGCACGAACGCTGGCGTAGGAATGCTTGGTGGCGTCGTGATAGGCCTGAGCAGCTTCGGCATTGCGGTTGTCTGGCATGACATCGGTTAGCGGTTTATTAGAATACTAACGCCTGGCGCAGATGCCTGTGCCCCAGCCTTTGCTTTCGAGGGCAGACGCCTACATCCGCATGTGATAATTCTCTACCGCTCACTGGAATCAATTCCGTTCTATGCCGAATAGTCTGAACAACCAAGTTGCATTGGTGACCGGTGGATCGCGTGGGATTGGGAGGGCGATTTGCCAGGCACTCGATGCCGAAGGTGCGCGAGTCATCGTTCATTACCATCGCAACCGCGCCGCGGCCGAGGAAGTGCGAGCGATGTTGCAATCGCAAACTACAATCGTGCAGGCAGACCTGGGGTCAACGGAGTCGATCTCCCGCATGGTCGAGTCGTTCGAGAACCTTGACGTACTTGTAAACAACGCGGGGGTGTGGAAAGCCACGCCTCTCGGCTCCACCAGCGAGGCATTGCTGAATGAAGTTCTCCACACCAATCTAAGAAGCGTGTTCTGGCTGACGCAGGCGGTGCTGCCTAAGCTGCGCGACGGTGCACGCATTGTTAATATTTCCTCGACTGCGGGGCGGGTGGGCATTGCGGGTGGACGCAGCCTGTACGGTGCGACCAAAGCGGCACTCGATTCGCTTACAAAAAGCTGGGCGCTTGAACTGGCGCCTCGTAAAATCCGCGTCAACGCAGTCGCGCCTGGCTACGTCGAAACCGATATGACGGCGGTGCACTTTGGAGATCCGGAAACCAGGGAAAACGCGCTGAGGCGACATCCGCTAGGTCGGCTCGGGAACGTCAAGGATGTTGCCAGCCTGGTGAAGTTCCTTTGCAGCGAGGAGGCGTCGTTTATTACTGGTCAATCGTTAAATGTCAGCGGCGGATTCGTAATTTAGTTCAGCTTTCGGTCAAGCGTTGTCGTATGGCCGCCAAAAACTTCGCCTTGTCCGCGCGCATTTGGCGGACTAGTGTTTGATTTCCGGTCTCTTCGTGCGCTGCTGCCCAGAGCACCATTTCCGTCAGCACCGGCGCCAGATCGATTCCTTTGGCCGTGAGCGAGTAGATCCGTTTTCGTCCATCGGATGGGTCTTGCTCGCTGGTGATGATTTCGTAAGCGACCAGCTTCCGCAAACGATCTGACAATATATTCGTCGCGATTCCCTCGTAGCATTCCAGGAATTCCTTGTAGGTGCGGAATCCGCGCAGCATCATGTCACGAATAATTAACAGTGACCAGCGATCGCCCAACATCTCCACGGAGGCATTCAGGGGGCACTCCGAGCGCCGCTTTGGACTTCCCTTCTTTCGTGGCACTCTCTCATGGTAGATCTATCACTTGCATTTCACAAGTGAAATGTGGACACTGTGGCGTGTATAGTTCAAGGTCGGCTGCTCGGATAACAAGTCACTGTATCCAAACACAGGAAGGAAGCGAGAATGAGCAAGGTACGAGTATTGGTTGGCACACGCAAGGGCGCATTCATTTTGACATCGGACGGCAAGCGAGAGAAATGGGATGTGAGCGGTCCCCATTTTGCGGGCTGGGAAATGTATCACCTCAAAGGATCGCCCGCAGATCCCAATCGCATTTACGCGTCGCAGACTAGCGGATGGTTCGGGCAGTTGATCCAGCGCTCAGACGATGGCGGCAAGACATGGCATCAGCCGGGAACTCCCGCCGGGCAACCGGCAGAGCCTGGCCCTCCGAAAAGCGAGAGCAACAAATTCGCCTACGACGCGGCCGCCAAGCCGCTGACCACGCATCAGTGGTACGACGGGACACAACATCCCTGGGAATTCAAGCGCGTGTGGCATCTGGAGCCGTCGCTCACCGATCCCGACACCGTTTATGCCGGCGTGGAAGATGCCGCCATCTTCCGCTCAACCGACGGCGCCAAGAACTGGAAGGAACTCCCCGGCTTGCGTGGCCACGGCACTGGTCCCAAATGGCAGCCGGGCGCGGGCGGCTTGTGCCTACACACTATTATTCTTGATCCCAGCAATCCGCAGCGAATCTGGATTGCCATTTCGGCGGCGGGCGCCTTCCGCACCGACGATGGCGGTAAGAATTGGAAGCCGATCAACCGCGGACTGCGATCGCAATATATCCCGGATCAGGATGCCGAGATCGGCCACTGTGTGCACCACATCGCCATGAATCCCAAGCGCCCTGGCGTGCTCTTCATGCAAAAACACTGGGACGTTTTGCGCTCGGACGACGCCGGCGACAACTGGAAAGAAGTCAGCGGCAACCTGCCCACCGACTTCGGCTTCGCGATTGACGTTCACGCGCACGAGCCTGAGACGATTTACGTCGTTCCTATCAAGAGCGACTCCGAGCACTACGTGCACGAGGGCAAGCTGCGCGTCTTCCGCAGTCGCGCTGGCGGAAACGAATGGGAGGCCCTCACCAAAGGCTTGCCGCAAAAAGATTGCTACGTCAACGTGCTGCGCGATGCTATGGCCGTGGACACGCTGGATAAATGCGGGATTTATTTCGGGACGTCCGGCGGGCAGGTGTACGCGTCGGCCGATGCGGGAGATAGTTGGAATCCGATTGTGCGGGATCTTCCGGCGGTGATGTCGGTGGAGGTACAGACGCTGAGGTAAGTCTGCGTTATTGGACGCCATGGAAAATGAAAACTTTAGGTTTTTTGCCCTCGAGTATCTGAATGACTGGTGGAGGATCGATAGGCCCTTATCGTTCCTCTCCGACCCGTGGCGCACGCCGCCAGCGAGGCGACATTCGAGGTCAAAGAGCGAGATAAAACCGCTCAGTCGAACTTGATACGCTTTGAGGTGTCCTCGAGATGCTTCCGGTGCTTTTCCTGCTCGGCTTGTTCTCGTGCGCGGCGCTCTTCTTGCTGACGTCGCCAATCCCGATATTGTCTATTGGTCTCGGTGACTGCCAGCTGAAGAGTGTCGCGATGGTAGCGTTCAACCTCTTCGATGGTCGTGCCATTCAGAGTTATTGTTGAACCGTAAATATTGGCAATCCCAGGCCGATGCATCGTAGTAAAGCGAGGAGGGTGATTCCAGTTTTCTGTGAACAACTGCGTCCACTCTGTTGGTGGTGTGCGAGAAAGGGCGAAGGGAATCGAATACAGAGCACTACCAGGTGTGCCGTCATTCCGTGGCTCCGTAACGTCCTCGACAATGACGCGCGTAAGCTTGATGTCCTCGAACTCTGAACCGGCCCTCTGCAACGCCTGCGGCCTCTGGTTCCCTCTTGCAATCGTTGCCAACGGCTTCCCAACAGGTGGTGCAGTTTGACGAATTCCCAACAGCGTACGAACAAGGTCCTCGTAGTCTCGTTCCGAATATGGGTCGCCAGTCAGGTTAATGTAATACTTTCCAAGAAGCCAGGATGGTGCCGCGTCCGGCCAGGAACCGCTTCGCAGGACGGGAATGAACTTGCGATGGTTCTGAGAGCTCATGACCTCTGCGGTCATGATGTCTCCTTCGTAGCCCACACCACCCTCGCGATTGTCGGAGCGGCTCTTGTAGCGAGGAGTGCAAATGATGCCAACAAATTCATTGTCGCGAATGGCCGTTTCCATGAAGGCAGGGAGCTGATCTCCAGGAACGGCCGCCCACCTATCGATCGAGACGTCAACTCCATCAGCTCGAAGACGCTCCGCCAGCTTGCGAACCCACTCACAATGTGGCTCGTTATCCCAGGAATATGAAATGAATGCGGACTTCATACTGCGACCTTTACCCAAAGTTAGGTAGGCTCCAACCGAACTATTGTGCACCAAACTTGGCGACTCGACTGCATCGAGTTTGGTAAGCCGCGTCTTATCCCGCCATATTTTCCACTCGCTGAGCATGCGATCATGTCCGCCAGCCGAGTCGTTATTAATTTCGCCAACGGCCGATGCTAAGAAGCCCGGCGGCAAGTGTGTCCCACCACGATATTTGATGAAGCGCTCGATTGCAGCGCTTGAGCTCTTAACTTGCTGTTGCCACACATCCTCAACGGCCCTCCAGATCGCAGTAAAGTCTTCCTCTGTCGGAATCTGACGGGCCTCGGCATAGCCCTGCCGATACGATTCCAACCGGGCCTTCAAACAGCGGTCAATGTGTTCTACATGTTGCTTAGCAACTCCTCGCACCTCCGAGCCGCTTAAAAGCGAAGAGGCTGTTTGTCGTTGCGCCAGGCGCCCTAGGTAATTGACACGCTCCTCGTGCAGCTGCCTCACTGATTCCATCAATGATTTTTCGTAAAGAGAGTCGGCGTAGTTTTTTATCGCGCTATTCAAGAGGACTAAACTCCATCCTCTCGAATTGTAACCGGCCTTACGGCGGCTACGGTTATGTACAATACTTTTCGAGCGGCGAAAGGGCACATGACCTCCATCGCACCCTGGCTATCAGTTCGGAATAGTGCGCGAGCGGTTGACTTCTACAAGTCCGCGTTCGGAGCGATTGAGGTCTTTCGCCTCGAAGGGCCGGAGGGAAGCGTGGTGGCAAGGCTTTCCGTGGATGGCGCGGAGTTTTGGCTGAGTGATGAGTCTCCTGAACATAGCAACTTCAGT
>DATHJP010000708.1:0-6848 GCA_035489695.1 Terriglobales bacterium | reverse complement strand
TTCGGACCCAGCCCCTGGATTTTCAATAAATCAAGCATAGTAGGCTGATATCGCTTGAGCAGATCGGCGTGCAGTTGTAGCCGGCCTTCCTTGAACATTTCCTGCAAATTAAGCAACATGCCTTTCCCGATGCCAGGTATTTCGAGCACTTTTTTTGGCTCGGCAATCAGATCCGAGATTTGCTGCGGCAAAGCCTCGATGGCCTGGGCTGCATTTCGATAGGAGCGGATGCGAAACGAATCTTGACCGTCAATCTCAAGCAGGTCGGCAGTTTCATAAAGAATGCCGGCGATGGCTTTGTTATCCATGCAGAGGTAAAGATTAAACAAATTTGTGCGGGACGACCAGATGGTCAGCTAGAAAAGTGGACTACGGCGCAGGCGGCTGACGCTTGCCGATGGCAATAATGGTAGGAAAATTCGGAGAGCCTTGATCGATTATGGAACCTTGCTGACGTTGGATGCCTGTGGTCCTTTCTGACCTTGAGTTATTTCAAACTCGACTTTGTCGCCTTCTTGCAAGCTTTTGTATCCCTCGGATGTGATTGCGCTGTAATGCACAAAAACATCCGGCCCATCCTCACGCCCGATGAAGCCGTACCCTTTGGCATTGTTAAACCACTTCACCGTACCTTGCAAACGATCCACGTTCGCCCCCTTGGCACGTATTTTGTTTCACAGGACGCGCCTCGTAATTTGCTGCCATTGTGCTTCCGGGGAAGGGGTCTGTCAAGGATTTGCCTGCTGAAAAGTGCCTACCGATGCGCCTTGGATGAGTTTCTTTGCCGGCTCAGCCAGAGCACGCCAGAGATCGTTTTAGCGTCGCGGATTGTTCGATTCATTACCCAACGCACAGCGGACGCCAGCGGGACCAGGCGCTGCTGAATCAGTTCGTCGGCTTCGGGTTGCGCCGTTCCAGCGCGCAGCCCACGCGCCAGATAAACGTTCATGGTCTCGGCTACGAAGCCGGGACTGGCATAGAACTTCAGAATGCGTTTCCAGCGAGCGGCGGTGTAACCGGTCTCTTCCAGAAGTTCTCGTTTGGCGGCGGCTAGCGGCTTTTCGCCTTTGTCGATGCGTCCGGCAGGTAGTTCCCACAAATGGTCCCCCGCAGCATGCCGGTATTGTCGTTCTAGCAGAACATAAGGCTGAGAGCCACGCTCATCCACGGCCAGTATCACGACAGAACCGGAATGGCGAACCACGTCGCGGCGGACACGCACGCCTCCGGGTTCAATCACCGAGTCCTTGGTGACCCAGAAAACCGGGCCCCGATAGACAACGCGCGACGAGAGCACACGAGCTTTTTTTGGACGGCGGGCTGTTTTTGACATGAAGACAATATATGCGAATAGACTTGTCGAGCGGTGCTTGGCCAAGAGCAGGGAAAGTGAATCTTGGTTTCGTGCGAAAAGGCCTGATATTCTGCCGCGATGCCGCCCAAGCCGCAGATCGCGATCGTCGGACCAGGAAGATTGGGCAGCGCCCTGTCGGTAGCGCTCACCAAAGCAGGATACCGGGTCAACGAAGTCATTTCGCGCGACACTCTCAGCTCCCAGAAGAGAGCGCGGGAGATTGCCAGGAGCACACGATCTTTTTCCACTACTCTAAAAACAGCGAATCTGGATTCCGATCTGATCTGGTTCTGTGTCCCCGACCGTGAGATCGCCGTAGCGGCTCGCGCGCTGATTCGGTCGGCGAAGTGGAAAGGCAAAGTTGCTTTTCATTCCAGCGGAGCGTTGGCCAGCGACGAACTGAATGTCTTGCGGCGGCGTGGAGCGGCGGTAGCTTCGGTGCATCCGATGATGACGTTTGTGCGCGGCTCTATTCCATCACTCAAAGGAGTGGCATTCGCGTTGGAAGGCGATGCGAAGGCGATTCGTGTCGCACGAAGGGTGACCCGCGACCTGGGAGGAGAGGCGTTTTCCATCTCCAAGAGCAGCAAGATTGCGTATCACGCGTGGGGAGGATTCAGCTCGCCCCTGCTGGTAGCAATGCTGGTGACCGCCGAGCAGGTGGCTCGAGCAGCGGGACTCTCCACCACCCAAGCTCGAAAAATAATGCTTCCGATTGTGAAACAAACCCTGGCGAACTACAGCGCCTTGGGTCCGAGTGGTGCGTTTAGCGGGCCGATTGTGCGCGGCGATGTGCCGATTGTGCGGAAGCACTTGCGGGCGTTGAAGAAGGTTCCCAGAGCGAAGGAAGTTTATATGGCCCTGGCGCGGGCCGCACTGCAGTATTTGCCTGCTCGAAACCGCAAAGAACTAGGAAAGCTTCTGGTTGGCTAGTCGATCAGAGGTGAAAGATCAATCTGCCAGCAATTCCAGGCATGAACTGACGCAAGCATCCGGCGCATGGCAAGCCAGTTCATCATTTTTGAAAATACCGGTGCAGACCGCGACCACTTGGGCGCTTACGCCTCGAGCCGCCCGGATATCTTCGGGCGTGTCGCCAATGAAGCAGACGGCGGCATCGTCACCGAGTCTCCGCCGCGCCTCTACCGTTCCCTGGCGGAAGATCTCGACTCTCATTTCGCAATGGTCGCTAAAGCAACCAAAGGTGAAGTACTGCCGCAATCCAGCGGCTGCGACTTTGTGCCAGCCTACGGCTTCCAGATTTCCCGAAGCCACGCCTAGCAATTTTCCGGCCGCCTTTAGCTGGGCAAGCACCTCCGGAATTCCCTCGCAAACATTTGCCACGATTCGATTCGCATTAGCTTCCACATCCCGGCACACGACATTTAATGCGTCTGGTAGTTTTGCCCCGAAGACTTTGCCGGAGATTCCCATCCTTTCAAGTGCGGCGCGCAGAATTCCTAGATCGGTCTTGCCGTGATACGCGATACCATCGATCGTGGTGTCAACGCCATACACGTCGCGCATCGCGCGATGCAGAGCATTTCGATGCACCAGATCGCGCGTGACCAGCAGAGTTCCATCGATGTCGAATAGATAGGCGTCCGCGTCCATCCAGCGGAAGCCGTTCAATGGGATTGCCTGATTTTGGGTAGCTGTCATAGAAGATATCGTCAAGAAATATCAACTCACCTGCTTCAACTGACCATGATGCGCTGGATTTTCCGCGCATGGCCGGTCGCTTCGTCGCAGTCCACCACCACACCACTCAACCGCACATCGCCGGTCGCAGCTTCAAATCGCACCGGCATGTTGTTCAAGAAACGAGCCATGATTTGTTCTTTTTTCACTCCGATGACGCTGTCATAGGGCCCAGTCATGCCGACGTCGGTGATGTAAGCCGTGCCGCCCGGCAATACGCGTTCATCCGCGGTCGGGACGTGAGTGTGTGTGCCGACGACCGCAGTAACGCGGCCATCGAGATACCAACCCATCGATATTTTTTCCGAAGTCGCCTCAGCATGGATATCTACAAATACGATTTTGGCTTTAAGTTGACCGAGCAATTGGTCGGCGACGCGGAAGGGATCGTCATTCGCTGCCATGAACACTCGTCCCTGCAAGTTAATCACTGCGTAAGGGACATCTTTCTTCTTGCCCTCGTACACGCCCCAGCCGGGTAAATCCGAGTGATAGTTGGCGGGCCGCAGGAGCCGGCGTGCCATGCTGTGCTGATTTCCATCTGCATTCTGAAAGTAGTCCACGATCTCGCGCTTATCCCAGACGTGATTGCCGGTAGTGATGACATCGATGCCCAGCTCAAACAAATCTTCCGCTAACGGTGGCGTGATACCGAAGCCGGCTGCAGAGTTTTCTCCGTTGGCGATGACCAGATCGATAGCATGTTCCCGTACCAATCCGGGGAGCCGGTCTTTGACAATGGTTCGTCCCGGCCGGCCAAAGATGTCGCCAATAAAAAGAATGCGCACGCGTTCCTGCTTCCTAAACTTCGATGGTAACACGCTGGTTTTTTGTCTGGAGTTAGGGGCGCGAGGCAGAGATCATTGACGAGCAACGAGTGAGCCATCCAGTTCCGCTGTCTTCAGAAAATCGTAGTTTCCCGAGGGATTCAAGGTCAAGTTCCGCACTCGTTTGGAGTGCACCAAGACGTTGTCCTGATACCACAAATTGATGTAAGGCAACTGCTGCGCCAAAATGCTCTGCAGCTCAGCATAGAGCCGCTTGCGAGTATCTTGATCGAGTTGGCTGCGCGCCTGATCGATCAGCGCATCCACCCGAGGATTGGCATAGTAGCCGCGATTGGCACCCTGCGGAGGGAAGCGGGCAGAGTGGAAAACGTACTCAAAAATATCTGGATCTTCATTTCCGCCGATCCAGCGTAAGGAATAGAGCTCGAAGGCTCCTCGCGTAACGTCAGAAAAGAAAGTGGCAAACTCGAAAGTGCGAATATCGAGCACGATTCCCACGTCACGTAATTGTTGCTGCAATACCGCAGCCATCAGCCGTGTGCTTTCCTCGGTGGAGGTCTTCATCGTGAGATGAAACCGGACGCCGTTGACTGGCGAGTATCCGGCTTGCTCCAGCAGTTGCCGCGAGCGCTCCGGATCGTAAGGATAATGTGCGACCTCCGCGTTGTAGGCCCAACTCTCGGGGGGAAGAACACTGTCGGCGGGACGGGCAAATCCGCGGCTCAGATATTGCAACATCGGACGGCGATCAATGGCGAATGCCAGCGCCTGCCGAATCCGCACATCTTTCAAGATCGGATCGCGCAGGTTGAACGCCAGATAACTGAGCACGGTACCGGGCGCTCGCAGAACCTCCAATCTGGATTCGTGTTGGAGTGCCAGGATCATATCCGCGGTCAGCGCGTTGATGGCAATATCTGCGCTGCCTTTCCGCAACTCTAACGCGCGCGTTGTCGTATCCGGCACTACGATAAAGCGGACTCGGTTGACGCGCGCTTTTTGGCCCCAATAATCCTGGTTGCGCTCAATGACGATTTCTCTGTCCAGTTGCGCACTTACCAGCCGGAAAGGCCCCGAGCCGATTGGCTTGCTGCTCATCTCGTCCCCACTGCCGTAGGGCACGATGCCGATGGCGCCATCGGAAAGATTCCACAGCAGAGTGGCGAACGGCTCCTTCAGGTGGAAGACAACGGTCGAATCATCCGTCGCATCGATGCGATCCACAAGCCGATACGCGCCTGACTTGGTACTACGGATTTTTCCCTGGAGCAGCGAATCAAAGGTCCACTTCACATCGCGCGAGGTTAGTGGACGTCCGTCGTGAAACTTTACGCCTCGGTGCAGATGGAAGACATAGGTTCGTGGATCGGGTATTTCCCAGCGCTCGGCCAGACCGGGCTGAACATTGAGATGATCATCGCGAGTGAGCAGATCATCGAAGAGCAGGTCGTCAATGCGTTCGGATTGCGCATCCAGTCCCACGCGGGGATCGAGATTCGCGGGACTGCTCTCAATAATCATGACCAAGGTTTCCGGGTCAGGTTTGCTGGAACACGAGAGGCTGCCGAAAAGCAGGAGCGCGGCGCAGATCCCGCCTACAGCGTTGCGGGCATTCTTACGCATGGGAAATTTTTCCGAGGATGGCGGCGCTCTTTGCGCCCGTCGCCGAGGGAATGTTCGATGGCTGCCGGTTCCACGTTTGATATGCAAGCAAGGCAAAGGCCGCAGCTTCTTTTGCCTGCGAGGGCAATCCGAATTCGTCCGAGAAGCGAAGCTGTAATCCCAGCGGCCGAATCGCCATGGCTAAGCTTGCCATTAGCGTGGAATTCTTCGTTCCGCCGCCGGAAACGATCATCTCACTGAACGCGCCACGGCGCCGGATGACAAAGCGCTTCAGCGCATCCGCAATCGAGCGTGCCGTCAAGGCAGTTGCAGATGCGACCGCATCACGGCCGTTGGCGCGCCCACAACGTTTCAGGAAGTCGCGGACAAACTCCCGTCCAAACTCCTCGCGCCCGGCAGTTTTCGGCGGCTTCTGGCGGAAAAACGGCGCATGTAACGCTGGGTTGATCACGGTTTCCAGAACTGTACCCGAAGCTGCGATTTTTCCGTCCCGATCGAAGGGCTTCCCGAAGCGCTGCTCAGTAACTCCGTCAATGACCATGTTGCCTGGACCAGTGTCGAAAGCGAAAACTTGCCCGGGAGACGCGTCGCGAGGAATTGCGGTGAGATTCGCAATGCCGCCGATATTTTGCACAATGCGGCCAACGCGATAGTCGCGATAAAGCAGGTAGTCGAGGAAGGGAACCAGTGGCGCACCCTGGCCTCCTCGCGCAATGTCTGCGGGGCGAAAATCGGAAACGACCGGCACACCCAACCGCGCTGCCAAAGCTGCGCCCTCACCGATTTGCCACGTGGCCGCGACTTTGAATCCCAAGAACGGCGCGGGTTTGCCCTGATGATAGAGAGTTTGCCCGTGGCAGCCAACCAGTTCAACTTTCATTCTGAACTGACGCTGAGTAAGTAGAACCGCTTTGGCATATAACTCGGCGAGCAGGAAATTCAATCGCGACAAATCAGCAACACTGGCCTGCGACGCATTCATCGCTGCAAGCACCGAGTTTCGCACATTCTTAGGATAGGGATATTCCGCGTGCGCGAGAAACTTGAACCGGGGCAACCGAGTTGCAGATGCTTTCGTCGAAATTCCTGCTCGACCTGAGCTACGTTCCACCTGGACCAACGCTACATTGATACCGTCGGCAGAAGTGCCGCTCATCACGCCGGCGACAATCATGCCGGGTCCTGTCGGCTCAGAGTCTCCAGCCGCACTTGCTCGCTGAACTCCCACAATTGCCGCGAGAGCTTCTCCAACTTGGCTGGAGTGGGAGGCGAAACGTGACGCTTCAGCTCTTTGGATTTCCTTTTAAACGCCAACACACGCGCAGCCGATTGAGCCACACGGCGAGCGAAACTACTGTCCCGCTCTGCTTCACGAATGATTG
>DATHJP010000707.1:0-2573 GCA_035489695.1 Terriglobales bacterium | reverse complement strand
GGCATGGGGTGACGGTACAGATAGCGGGTACAGCGTCAAGGGTACAGCACCTTCGCCATAATCCTGTTCGCTCCAAAGCGGGGGGTGGTAACACGCTGAACTTTTGGCCCGCGCCCTTCCCGGCTACCGGGGGCGGGCACGATCGGCGCGAGAAACGAGAGTCCTCACTTGTCGAATCCACCGCGACGGTCGCGCTCAATGCTCGGCACGGAGGCGAGGCAAATGGGATGGCAACCAACGCTCAAACCGAGGTCAAACCAAGAGAAATCAAAACGCGGGTGTTACTACTTTTGATACTACTGCGGGCTTTGCGGCGGTTTGTTGTAGTCGCAAGTGGTTGGGGAAGTGGTGCCTCGGCACGGACTCGAACCGTGAACCAATTGATTAAGAGTCAACTGCTCTACCAATTGAGCTACCGAGGCAACATATTATAGATTAACGAATTGCGGATCCGACATTTTCTCATTGTATCCCGCCATTGTATCCCGTAGGTTTGTGGCGATGAAAACACGAACCGAGGGCGCAAACCCAAACGGCGACAACAAAATCGCCAAAGGCCTTCGCGACCCCAACTTGTCCAAAGACGGCAAGTGGCGGTCATTCCCGAAAGTCCCGAACCTTCTGCAATACGTCATCACTGGTAGTTTTTACGGTAGAGTAAAAGTCGATGGCAAGATTTATCGCGAGAGCCTCGACACGACGGTTTACAGCGTTGCCAAGCAGAAGCTGCCCGACTTCGTCACTTCGAGGCTTCGCAAGAAGCGCCAGGCTGGAGCCCCGGCAAGTTTCGGCGAAGCCCGCAAACTTTACGAGCAAGACCTGGAGAACGACCATGCCCTTTCCGAGAGCATGAAACGTTACCGGCGCTATTGCATCAAGAAGTTGTTGGGTGGCTGGCCGGGAGTGGACAACCTCAAGTTGAATCGAATCAGTGCGGCGGACTGCAAAGAGTGGGCTGGCAGGATCGCAACGGAAATTGACGAGCAATATTTCAACAACACGCTCGGCACCCTGCGAGCCGTCCTCAAGCGTGGCGGCTTAGTCGGCATGGACGATCCAACCAAGGATGTGAAGCGACTTGGCATCAAGCCCACAGAACTGCGTTTACCTGAGCCGGATCAGTTCCAAAAGATCCTCGAGAAAATTGAAACCAGTGGCGCGGGACAAGCGAAACACTGTGCCGACTTGGTGCGTTTGCTGGCTTACTCTGGCTGTCGTCTCTCCGAAGCGCGTCGTGTGTATTGGGCGGACGTGAACCAGGAGCGCGGTTTCATAACCGTGCACAGCGCGAAGAAACGAAAGACGGCCAACGCTCCCACAACTCGAAACATTCCCATCATTCCCGAAATGCGGACGTTGCTGGAACGGCTGACCAAAGAAGCGCACGGTTCCGAGGACCCGGTGTGCAAGGTGGGGGAGTGCGAGAAATCCCTGACCCGCGCCTGCCGGTTAATCGCAGCTCCGCGAATTACTCATCACGATCTGCGCCACTTGTTTGCCACCCGTTGCATCGAATCGGGCGTTGATATTCCCACCGTTTCGCGCTGGTTGGGCCACAATGACGGTGGTGCGCTGGCGATGAAGGTTTACGGACATTTGCGCGATAGCCATTCCGTTGAAATGGGGCAAAAGGTGCGATTCGCGGTTGGCGGAAAATCGAAGGAGGACGAAGCGAAAGGAAAGTATCCCTTTCACTGGTGGGAATCTGAAAATCCCTTGGAGATTTTTTGGGGCCAAGCGAACGAGGAAATTCCGTTGGTTGGGCGTGAGGTTTTCCAGAAGGCAACAGAAAGAGCGTTAGACAGGACCGTTACCCGGCAGGAGTTAGAGTCGCCTCAAAAACTCGTGAACGAATTTGTTGAACGCACGGCCAAGATCACACTGATGGAACTCGTGAGCAAGATCCCGCGAGTGGTTGCGAAAGTGGCGTAATCCTTGCAGTCGGGATTTGGCGACTCCGCGTGATTTGTCATGGCCTTAAACGCCTCGACGCTGGCGGTGATGGCTGGAACCTGGTCGAGAATGCGGAAGCTCGCGTCGATCACTTCATCCGGTGTGAATCCGGCGTGACGAATCGAGACCCTTTCGAATGCGCTGCCGTCCGCGACGAACATCCCGTTGGCGCAAATGAAACGGTAGAGACCCGCATGAAGCTGGTAGGCGCTGCTGCGGTCGTGGGAATTGATTAAGCAAAGCTCCGGTGTGTATTCACCTTTGACCGGCACAACGTCGCGACGTCGAAAACGGAGCAGGTGCTTCTGGAAGCTGCGTCGATCCTCAATCTTGATACGTTGCTCGACCGCGGACACCGGAGCCCAACCGGCCTCACGCAATCGGGAGACGAGTTAAGCCGTGGGAACGAACGCATAGCGTGAACTGAGGCCGGCTATCGCTTGCGCCGCGAACACGGACGGAGCCAGCGCACGGAGTTGGTCGTCGGGCAACTCGGCGCGTGAGTGAACGGACAATGGAGCATCATTTTGAGCGAACATATTTGGCCTTTGGTTCATAGTTTTCGTTTCAGGTCGCGCAGCGACAGGTGGTGCGCGATTGAACCTAGAGGCGAGGGCCTT
>DATHJP010000706.1:0-2672 GCA_035489695.1 Terriglobales bacterium | reverse complement strand
CCTCCGATGCCGTCTCGGCATGAGCCTCCTAGCAGAAAACCACCGTCGCTGGTTTCGCAAAGGCTGTTCAAGAAATCGTTCGTCGTACTGCCGTATGCTTTATCCCAAAGCTTCTGTCCGCTTCGGCTAAGGCGCACGACCCAAAAATCGCATTGTCCGTAATTCGTGGCCGTCTTGGAGCCACTGGCTCCCGAATATGAGAAACCTCCGAGGACGAATCCGCCGTCACTAGTCTGCTTAACAGATCGAATCCCCTCTGCCGAAGTTCCGCCAAATGTGTAAACCCACTCGACAGAAGGGCTGGGCAGCGTTTGGCCGGCGCATTGTTCAATGCAATGAAGGCAACTGAGCAGTATCGACACAAACACTGCGGGAGTCGTGTTCGCTCCCACGGCTCGAGTAATTGTAATCGTTAATGTTGGCGTTTTCATGGCGCATGGCCGCACCGGGTAGGCCCGAGCGGTCACCCGCTCAGGCCACCCCCTCAGAACCGTGCGTGAGAGTTTCCCCTCACACGGCTCAAGCCTTTCAATGGACATCGCTCCGTGCGGGATGTCCCGGTTGGGCAAGCCCGTCGCGAAGAGCGATTCGTGCCTGATTCCAGCCTTTGCCATACTAATCAAGGGCCGACTTGCTCGGCAATCCTTATGCCGGGCCTGACACGCACCAATCGACAGGCGTCGATCGTCATTTGCATTTCTCAGTAAGAACGGTTCCATCGAGTTTCTGACAACGAAAGACCAGATCGACGTGGGCATATCCGATCCATTACAGACCGGCATTGGCTTGTTCGATCCTCTCCATGCCGTCTCCACAGGGCCTGCCTTACGGTTGGCTTGCCTTGGACCAGCCAAGGCGGGATCAATCTGAAACGGCTTTTCCATGTTCCGCATTAACCACAGGATGGGTTAGGTCCACTCTGTGCACCGGCGGTGCAACGTTCGCGTCGAGCCACGTTCGAGAGCCCGAACCTGACCGCTTGCCATTTTGGCCCAAGCCTTGATCAGCCTCGTGTGGCTTGTTTTCCATGACGATGCTTGCGAGTGTTCAAATGTTTTGACCATACCATCCGATTCTAGCACCGCACCCGGATTGAGGCTCCCAGGTTGACTGCATCGTTTAGGAGGCTCCAGACCCCTGGCAGTGACTTGCGCCGCCCGCCAAACGCCTGCTCCCATAGAATACCTGCCGCGAAAGGCAGGGCTTAGTCAGGTCAAAACCACGCTAAGCAGTGGTTGATGCGACTTCACGTGAGGTGATGTTCAAGTTTCCTAAACTGGTCAACTGCCCGGCGCGGCGGCTGTTGCCTGCCGGGTAGGAGCCGGGGTTGCCGCCGGCGCCTCCCACAGACCCGTACCGAGCTTGTCTCGGCACGAGCAGTGATCTGGTTAGCCATATTTCCACGGATTAATTACCTGCGCTCGCTCCTTGTTCATTTTCAAGAATGCGTCAGCGTAAGCGTCGTTAAGGAACTTAATGCGGATGTTCTTACGGTCGATCTTGTTGGGCACTAGCCGAACAGGCGAGCGGCGGCGAGCGATGAACGCGCAGACCACTGCCGCAGCGATGGCGGCGAGAAGGACAAACGCAAATACCTTTGGGATAGCGACGTGCTTGTCTTGCGCGATGGCGAAGGGAATCCCGCCGATAAATGCACTACCCAGGCCAACGGCGAAAGCAATCCACCACGGCTTGGAAGCTTTCCAGCATTTGTCGCACACTGGAATTTCAGTGGTCGCGATCACCGTAACAACGCCTCCACTGGCGGAATCTGTGAACCTGCGGACGGAAAAGTCGCTCGACATGCATCGCACGCAGAAGGGCGGAAAGACAGCCGGTCGGGTGGTGTGGATCGTTCGGGACATAAAACGGCTAACAGAAAGCTGACCGATGACGAGGAGCGCGCCGGGGACACCCGCTCTGGAACATGCGGCTGATCGCGCTCCTCGTCATTCGGTCGAGCGTCTGGTTCGGCATTCTCACAACCTTACCTTGACTCCCTTCTGGTGGAAGGCATCGGCTTCAATGGATGCCATGGTCTTGGGATGCCACGTTTGCTCCTCCTCCTGAACTGAACGCGTGATCATCCGGCCAAGGAGATAAGCATCCCCCACGGCTGAATACTGCCAAAACGTGACATCGTGGTTTCCAATTTCGCGACGAAAGATGAGATGGGCCAGATCGTAAAACACGCGTGCCCAGAACTTCCTCTCGTCTCGGGAAGGAGACTCACGCTCAATTGCAAAATCGTAGCCGGGGTAGAAGGCATCGCTACGCTGCTTCAGGGCCGAAATAAATGATCTCTCCGTGTCCGACTCCGCCGTCCTCTGTGCGGCCTCCAAACCGAACTCGATCAGCGAATGGAACCTCTGATTCGAGACGTGGAAGAACTGGTCCTGATATGAGATGCAACTGGCCATACGATCACGCCGAACGTCCAGCTCAGGCACGCGGGACCGAATGACGTGAACCGCAAAGCGGAACTGAGAGCGCCATCCCGCGTTGCCTGCAGCGATTTGTAGACCACGTCTTCATGCTCTGCTCGACCAAAAACTCCAATGATGCCCGACAACTTTATCCGCGAGCACCGCTTCGTCACGCTCAATCTTTGTCCAAGAATCAACGACTATATCGTGACGTGGCTGCACACCGAGTCGCAATAAAACTCGATG
>DATHJP010000705.1:0-2021 GCA_035489695.1 Terriglobales bacterium | reverse complement strand
CCGGTTCGACCAGCTCGCGCTGAACAATGAAGAACCGGTAAGACGATCGCGCGACAGGTCCGGCTTCGCCTTGGTCGGAATTATTGCGCTCGGAGTCGCAGTGCTTGCCCTGTTGCCTCAATATTACACGAATCTGACGTTACGGACGGACGGGACCATGCGAGTCCATCCGATCCCTGACGTGTTTCTTCACATCGCGATCGCGAACGAGTTGACGCATACCATACCGCCTCAAGCTCCGGTTTTTTCTGGGCACCCGCTCACCTATCACGACGGAATGGATCTTGCAGTCGCGATGTTCGCCAACGCCACTGGTCTGAACACGCGTGACCTCACGCTGCGCTTTGTGCCGACGCTGTTCCTGGCTCTTTCCATTTTGAGTGTTTTTTGCTTCTCACGAAGCTGGCTCGGCTCGGGATGCTTCGGCGCCCTCGTCGTGTTCCTGGTTTTTTTCGGGGAAGACTTTTCCTTTATTCCCGGCTTGCTCCAGCGCGAAAAAGGCGACTGGTCCGTGAGGTATTTTAGTGTGCCCACGGTTTGGTCGCTCTTTTATACCAATCCAATGCTTCCTGGAGTGGGACTCCTTTTTGCCGGATTGTTTTGTCTGCAACGTTACCTGCGGGAGCGCAGCGGCGTTTGGCTTTTACTTTCCGCAGTGCTTTTTGTCGCGTTGATGGAAGTGAAGATACTTACTGCGGCGCATGTAATGTGCAGCCTGGGATTTGCAGCTGTCGTTTATCTTCTTCTCTTTCGGAATGCGGACTTGTTCAAAGTCGCGGCGTTGACTGCCGCCCTGGGGGCGCCGCTGGTTCTGTCAGTTTTTCTGGGAAACAAAAATGGCGGAGAGATTACCACGGCGTTCGACCCGTGGCTCTACGTCTCCCACATGATGGAAGTGCTCGGGATGAAAAGCCGATTGACTGGCGTGGTTGCCCTCACAGGGATCGCCTTGCCGATTTATCTCGTCGGTTGTCTTGGTCTCCGTGTGATTGGCGTGCCCGCGATCCTCAGTGCGTTATTTCGTCCGGACCGGCAATCCGGTTTGCGGTTCGTTCTGGCGTTTTTCGTCGTGATTGGAGTGGTAATCACCCTGACGTGCCGCATTACGCCGGCTGGATGGGCACACAAATACAACAACAGCGGCTGGTTTCTCGCCCAAAGCAAATACGTAGCATGGATCTTCGCGGTTGAAGTGCTTCAAGCCTTATATCGGCGCCTCGTTGCGCGAGGCGTGCGGCCCGGGCCAATCGCAGGACTGATTGCGGTGAGCGCTCTGGCCTTAAGTGTACCTGCAACGGTGCAGCACTTCGCGCTGGAGCGCGATCCCTACCACCTAAACGGAAAGCCATTGGGAAAGGAGTTGCAAAGCTATAGCCTGGAAACCTTGAGTGTCATCGATTTCCTGACGAAGGATGCACAGGCTGGGGATGTCGTGTTGCCGGGGGACAACCTGCTCGCCCCTACCCTTGCGTTGACAAAATGCCGGGTGCCGCTCGGCTATTATTCTTATGGCATGGTGGCGCTGAGCGACTACTCGCAAAGGGAGACGGCAGAGAAGGAATTTTGGAAGGCGTGGCGGCTGGGAACGGTTCAAGACGGGTTATTGCGGGAGGCTGAAGTTCGCTACGTCGCCGTAAGCAAGCGAACGGAAGGCGTACCAGCGAAGATCCCCTCCGCCCTCTCCGAAGTGTTTGAAAATTCCCAGTTCGCGGTATTCAAGGTGCGCCGCGAGAGCCTGAGCGAAACAGCTCCGAAACCCTAGCAGTTCTACCGGCTCGACCGAGTCTCACTCTATCGATTCAAAATGCGTGTGTACAGTACGATTTGCGCCACCCAGATGCTTTGAAGGTTTGCTCTGCCCGCCGTCTTTGAACCACAGAGGCACAGAGAACGTTCCGCTTTTGCGCATGTAATGGTGATCTTGGACTTGCTCCATCAGCTTCAGGACCACCTCCGGATCCACTGAGACATTGCCCTTGCTTCCGTAGCGGTGCGCCACCGCCCCTTGCGCATCCAATTTG
>DATHJP010000704.1:0-3342 GCA_035489695.1 Terriglobales bacterium | reverse complement strand
ATCGAGCATCAAAACCGCATCGTAACTTTCTCGCGAGAGAGGCACATCTTCTGGAAGAGCTCCTAGTTTCGCCGTTACTCCGCGACGGCGTGCAAATTCAATCGCATGGCGGGAACCGTCCAGGCCGACCGGCTCATATTTTTCAGAGAGCCGCAAAAGCATCATTCCGCAACCACATCCCAAGTCGGCCACCTTGTACGGCGCGCCGCTATTCGGCGGCAGATAACGTTCCAGTAGGTGAAGAACAATTCGGTGTCTGGCCACGAACCACCAGTGTTCCTGCTCCGCTGCGAAAATTTCGCCGTAAAGTTCGTCGCGCATTATTTAGTTCCAATTAGTTCGATGCACAAAGAGGCGCGGGCGGGATATGAGGATCCTTGCTTAAGGCGGTTCAACATGTAGCAACTTGCCGAGCGCGTCGCGTCACTCCGGCTCCGCTGAGGTTTCCGATATCGCAATTTTACGGACTGATTGAATCTCTGGGAAATCCTCAACCTTCTTGTCCGAGTTTCCCTGGGCATTGCTTGGAAGGATCGACGATCGGGCTGCCTTGGTTGCATCATCGATTTTCGCGATCTCCGGATGGGAAGCCCGCCATTGAGAATACGCTGCCACAACTTTTTCGAGATGCCCATAGCCCAGCGACACCTTGGCAGGAAACAATTTTGCCTGGATTGCGGTCCCCGGGTTTGCCAATTTCCAGCGACGGGAAGAACGCAGCCGCGCGGCGGCGTTTTCAGCATCATCCAGCAAACGCGAGAGTCTGCGGGTATCCCAAAGCTGTTTCCGCAATCGATCTGTCAGCTCCGAGATGCTCCGCTCGTGCCGCTGTCGTTCCGCCTGCAGCATTCGGAGTTCCGCGTGATAGGAGGCTTGCTGCTGAGCATGTTCCTTTTGCACTCTTTGGAGCTCCGCGTGATAGGAGGTTTGCTGCTGAGCATGTTCCGCCTGCACTCTTTGGAGCTCCGCGTGATAGGAGGCTTGCTGCTGGGCATGTTCCTTTTGCAACGTCGCAATTATCTCCTTGGCCCGGTGATATTCGCTATCAACAGTCGCTACATATCGGACCCGTTCATAAAAGGCAGCTTCCATTTCCTCGGCTGCGGCAGGCGAGGCCTCGGACGGCTGCGGAGTTTCTATCATTTCGGTGGAAAGTTGCGTCGCCCGCTCGACGAGCACCGAATTGGTTTTGGGATCGCCAATTTTGAAATCAGCGGGAACCTTGGAACTGTTGATCCGTTCCTGGAGAGGCTTCAAAGAAGCGGTGACATAGCGTTCGCCGACGAATTTGAGGACGGAGCGCATCGCGGTTTCGGGCGAATCCACAAGCTCGGAATACCGCAACCGGAGGACAACCCGAGGACCGTAAGCTTGCTCAGCCTTCAGACATGCGCTAACCGCCCTAAGCCAGTAGCCATAGGCCTCCTCTTCGTTGGCTACCAAACGATTTCCCGCAATGCGGTGGAAGTTCAGCATCGAACGTACCACCGAGGGAACGTCGCGAACGATGTGGATGAACCGTGCCTTCGGAAAGAGTTTGCGCAAACCGCAGATGTAAAAGGAGTATTCCGGCGTTCCATCCACCCATCGCGCCTTTGGTTGGGACTTTGGATGGCTCGTTTTGGAAGGGCTCGGTGCCCTATGCGCGCCGGGGGGAGATACCACGCGCCGTTTTCTGTCCAGGTCTTTACGATGTCTCAGGATCAAGTCGTTGATAGTCTGACCGAAACTGGCGAAGAATTCATCAGACTGAACATCCATTGCACTAAGAACGGAGCGAATGCCGCGTGCCGCTCCGATTTGGTAGCGAATGGCGAAATCAATGGCGATATCTCCCATCCAGCTTGACTCCGGGAGTGCTACAATGTTCGGATGCTGCCCGAGACACCACGTCAGAACGCTTGTTCCCGAGCGTGGCGATCCCACCACAAAAATCGGCTTGTTTACCTTATTCTGCATTTCAGCGTAGCAGTTGCGCGCGGGGTTACTTACGAGCTCCTCTGGTTCTCGCGCGCAGCACGATTCATCTTACATGAGCCGTCAATTTTTGCATCCCAATGGCGGCGGGTTGTCATAGCTGGAGCCAGGCGGTGAGGCACTGAGCAGGTCGCATTTCGTTCTGAAGTTTCGGCAATCGGTTGCTGGAGGTCACTGTATTTCGCTCCAAATCGTAAAAAAGTGTTCGACCCCTGTAAGTTAAATTCACCTTCGATTGCATCGGCCGCGGCGGGCGCAAAGGGCCCAGTCAATTTGAGTCTTCTTTTGGGATGACGCCGGACCCTGGCCAAGGCGCCGGGTGAGGATGGTCGAGCCTGCTCGATCCACGCTTGCGATACAGATTGGCTTGTTTGTTCGGGGACGGAAGATGCCGGTTGGCCCGTACAACTTATCGCCGGGTCATCGTCGCCCGGACACACGCTGAATCTTTTTTGTCGCGGTCTGGCTTGGTAGCGTCGATCTGGAGGTCTGAGGCTTACGGCGCATCCAAAAACTACCTCCGCCCCAGGATGGTAGACTCGGAAAAGTCGCTTTGAGATCCTCCTTATAGTAGTAGCCGAGATAGCTATTAGACATCAGCACTTCGAACTCGGAGTTGAAACTTAGAAACGCCTGGAGCAGATATTGCTCGCTCCAAAAGCGAAATTCGTCCATCACCCAATCACGCCGGTAATCGAACGGAAAGAAAATGTCGTGGACGTGTACGATGACACCCGGCCTGAGACGCGGCAACAGTTCCAAGAACAGATAATTGACGTCTCCTCCTATTTTGACCGTATGCGAGCTGTCGATGAAAAGGATGTCGCCAGAACCCAGTTGTGAAAAGAAGTTAAGATCGACATCTTCCACTCTTTTCTCGATCAGGGAATGTAATCCGGGAAAGCCCGGTTTGAGAAATTCTTGAGGAAACGGCTCGATACAGATGAGGGCCGAGCCTTTGTTTTTCGCGGCCGCCTCACCTGAGACCAGAGAAGAGAATCCGCTCCCGACTTCAATGATCAAATGTGGCTGGAAATGGCGAACCATGCAGTAAGCAACCAACGCATCTGTGCCATCAAAGAGACCGTTAGTAAGGTAAAACCGGCTCGGTCCCCTAGTGGGTTTGCTTGGAAACTGTTCATATTCCTCGCGGAATTTTGGAAACCTCTTTCGCAGTAGATCGAGCTGGACAGAATCGTTCATGTCGATGCCCACGAGTTTGCTCGGTCTATTCCAAAGCGTTTCGGGCAAGGTTTGGGTATCGGGAATGGGTTGATAGAAGTGGACCGGCGTCACGTGAAAACCATGCCGCTCCCACACTCGAAAGCACTCGAGAAAGTTTGCGCCGTGCAGACAACGAGGGAT
>DATHJP010000703.1:0-5655 GCA_035489695.1 Terriglobales bacterium | reverse complement strand
GGTAGAAGTTACCGACCACGTCCTGGCACGCCGGACCATGGAAAAGAATGAAACTCGCCTCCGCCTGGCCCAAACAGCAGCGCAAATCGGCACCTGGGAATGGGATCCGGCGGGAAAGAACAACTCGTTGTCCAGCGAACTTCACCACATGTTCGGAACTGAGGCCAGTGATCCCGAACGTGTCCAAAAGTGGATGTCCCGCGTCTTCCCCGAAGATATGCCGAAAGTTCAGGCCGCCATGCAAGAGAGCCTGAAGACTGGCTTCCAGGAATTCGAATATCGCTATCAGGACCCACAGCGTGGGCTTCGCTGGTTCTACTGCAAGGGTCGCAAATTTTCCCAGGATGAAAGCCGCCTGTTCGGTATCGTGCTGGACATCACTGAGCGCAAACAAATAGCGGAGGCATTACGGAATGCCCACGACGAGTTGGAGTCGCGGGTTCAAGAGCGCACAGCTGAGCTGCAACGCAGAACTGAGGAAGTATCGGCGCAGGCAGAACTTCTGAACCTGGCCAACGATGCCATTTTCGTGCGCACTTTGGACGACAAAATCACCTATTGGAACCAGGGAGCGGAACGGCTCTATGGCTGGAAGCGGGAGGAAGTCCTGGAGAAGGCCCCGCGCCAAATCGTACAAACTGAGTTCCCACAGCCGTTTGAAGAAATCAAAGCACAACTGCTGCGCGATGGACAATGGCAGGGAGAGCTTGCCCAGTCCAAACGTGACGGCAGCCGAATAATCGTTGCCAGCCGATGGTCCATGTGGCGGGATCCCGATGGCAAACCGTTGGGCTTTCTGGAAGTGAACAGCGATATCACAGAACGTAAGCGGGCTGAGGAAGGCCTTCGCACCATCTCCGGCCGGTTATTACAGCTGCAGGACGACGAACGTCGGCGCATTGCCCGTGAACTGCACGACAGCGCGGGGCAGACCTTGGTCGCGCTGGATATGAATCTCTCGTCCATGCAGAGAGACGGTAAGCATCTTAGTCAAGAAGCGCTCAAGACTTGCAGCGAAAGCCTGGTGTTGGTGAAGGAGCTATCAAGGGAACTTCGTACTATTTCTCACCTGCTGCACCCGCCATTACTTGACGAGGCAGGACTCCTCTCTGCCGTGCGCTGGTACGTGGAAGGATTTGCGGAACGAAGCAAGATCCCCGTCGATCTGGATCTGGATGCAGACCTGGGGCGGCTCTCTTCGGAAGCCGAGACTGCCATCTTTCGCATCGTGCAGGAATGTCTCACTAACATCCATCGCCATTCCGGAAGTCCCACGGCCGCGATTCGCATTAGCCGCGGTCCCCGGGAGGTGAGAGTCGAAGTACGTGATCAAGGCAAAGGAATTTCGGTCCCGAAACAACGGAGTGCTGGATCGATGAAGCGTGGCGTTGGAATTCAGGGGATGCAAGAGAGAATGAGGCAATTGGGTGGGCGGTTCGGAATCCGTTCCGGAAAAGGGGGCACTGCAGTGATCGCGATTCTACCGACGGAGAGCCGGTCGAGCGATAGTCTCGCCCCTGCGGTTGAGATTACTTCCGTGAGATTAAATTGATCGATTTCGGAAAAAAGCGAGGTCGCTGGGTGAGGTCCAAAAATAAGAAGCGCCCCTTGACTCTTTCGAGTCCAGGGACGCCCGAACAGCCCTCCCCCAGAACTGCTCAAGCTCAAGATAATGTTCTCGCGGGAGTATGTAAATTCCACCTTCGTGCTAGCCCCTGGCACAACCCGGCTACTCTTGGGCTTGCCGGACTAAAGGAGGGTGCGGCTGTGGAACACTTTCCCGTTGAATTGGTGTATTGTGAGTCTCTGGCGCAAGGGCTTTATGAAAGTGTGCAGCACTTTGCACTCCGGAGCTTCGATCTGGTGCGTGAGATATCACGTAAACTGCGTATATTCAACCATATCGGATTCACTTTGCTTTGGAAGTCAACATGCACCCTATAGGGGTGGCGGTTTCGGCGTTTTTGACGAGTTCGGTCTAGCGGAGTTGTAAGCAGTTAGGTTCGAGTGGTCTAGGAGGAAGTCTCATGAGGCGAATAGTGTTGTTGGCTGTATTAGCTCTGGCCTTGCCGATGGCAGCTTTTGCCAGCAGTAGTGTGGATTTCAGTAATAGTGGTGGCACGCTAGCCGGTACCAATGCCGGCTTGACCCTAACAGGCTCAACCCTCATTGCCGTAAATGGTCTCAACGGCGGGGGATTGATTACAGGCAACCTGGGCACGGTCACTTTGAGTACCGGCGCCCTGGCCAGCGGCGATTTGCAAAATGGTGGCACTTTCGCCGCGGGTGGCAGCTTCACCATCACCGGAAATGGCAGCAACGGGATACCCAACGGGGTTATCTTCAATGGCGCTTTCAGTGGCCCCACGGCGTGGACGCTGGTTACTCTGCCCGACGGCACGCATAACTACACTCTCAGTGGTGTAGTGAGCGGGTCTCTGGAAGGATTCAACACGAGCGGCGTGACGGTCCAATTGACCATCAACACCGGTAAGGGATTCTTTAACGGTTCTACTCAGATCGCGAGCGGCGATACCAACATCGTTGTTCCGGAGCCGGGCACTCTTGGCCTGCTGGGAACGGGTTTGGTGGGTATCGCTGGACTGGTTCGTCGTAAGCTCAAGATAGGATAGTCGCCTCATCTGAGCTTGCCAGCAAACCACTTCGACTCATAAAGGGCCTCGCATAAGCGGGGCCTTTCGTGTCTCTGCACACGATCATGCCGACCAACTCGCGGGCCTGCTGCCGCACCGTTGTGTCGCACTCAATTCATCCAAATCCTGAGGTTTCATGCGCCTGCGTATGCAGGACCCCAAGTTACCCACGTAATATGCCCAACTTGGTTTGCGGTTGACGCTCCTCATCTTCCTCTTTAGATTCAACGGGAGGGGGGTGTATGAAAGACATTCACGAGGTGTTGCGCCGAAAGCAAGCCAGATACGCGCAGCTAGCCAAACAGATCGAGATGCTGCAACAGGCAGCGGAAAAGCTGCGGGAAGTTGCCCCTCTGTTGACCGAGAACGACGAAGACGACAGCGCCATTCTCGCCGAGGTGGACGATGACATTGTCCAGCCCAGCGTCATGGCCGCAAAGGCTGCAAGCTCGAGTAATCAGGCTGCCCCCGCCAAGCCAGTGCGGGCCCCCCGTTGGCCCTGATCCTCCACACACCGCTGGCCCGATAGCCATGGCATATGACACTCCAGGCATTGTTGGTTTCCCAAGACGACGAAACATCAGCCCTCCTCGGTTCAGTTCTCTGCGAGTTTGGCCTTCGAGTGCAATGCTGTAGCTATCTGGACGCTATCTGTAGGCTCACCGAGCAGAAGTTTGACGCCGTGATCGTCGACTACGACGACCCCCACAGTGCCGCCCTGGTGCTGCAGAACGCCTCTCAGGCATTTTCAGGAAACAGCTCTGTGACCGTTGCCCTGCTGAACGACAAGACCAAGGTGCGCAATGTTTTTGGTGCGGGCGCAAACTTTGTCCTGTACAAGCCAATTTCTGTATCGCAAGCGCACGCAAGCCTGCGAGCCGCCACTGCTTTGCTCAAGCGCGAACGCCGGCGCGCCTTCCGCGTTCCGCTGCAGGTACCGGTTGAGGTCCGAGTGCAGAATGGGGCGGAGATGGAAGGCATCTTGTTGGATTTGAGTGAAGACGGCATGGACGTCTTGACTGCGCAATCCCTCTATCCATCCGCACCCATCAGCGCCCGCTTCGTTCTCCCCAATACTGACACCGAGATCGAGCCTCGCGGCGAGGTAGCTTGGGCCAACCCGAATGGTCAGTCTGGGGTGCGATTTGTGGATCTTCCGGAAAACCTGCGGGCCATTCTGAAAACATGGGTCGCCGCCAACTCGCCTGAACTTCCTCCCGAGGATCCCGAGCCAGTTTCGCATTGTAAGTTGACCGATTTGAGCCTGGGCGGATGTTATGTAGAAACCGAGTCGCCCTTCCCGGAACGCGCCGGAATTGTGCTCTGCCTGAAAGCTGAAGAGATCGAAGTTAAGGCTGACGCCACCGTACGGGTAATGCACCCGGAATTCGGTATGGGAATTGAGTTTGCATCGCGGACGGCGGAACAACGGGAGGCGGTTGGAAATTTCATCGATTTCCTGACCACCCGGCCGGGAACGTGTCCGGAACTATTAGTGGCTCCGCGAGCTCTCATGGCGAGAGAGGATTTCGATCATCCCTCGACCCCGCTCACCGACGAAACTGAAGATTCCTTGCTTGCACTTCTGCGCAACCACGAATCCTTTACGCAGGAAGAATTTCTGGACGAACTGCGCAGGCAACGGCGTGCAGAAAAAGTGACCTCATAGTAGCTCGGGACTCACGCTGAGCTCATTCACCCAGCTTCCAAGACACTAAGACTGCTAAATCGCGGTTTAGGTTCTCCGTTTGCCCATTTCCCCCGATTGGGCAACAATCTTTCTCAGTAACATTGGAGAAGCACCATTCCAGCGCCGGCAAAACCTGTGAATCCTGGCAACATTGCTGGCAGCTCGCCCTGTCCCGTGCAACCCACGGAACACTCACTCTTTTCTTCGTCGCTTCTTGTCATTATGGCCGTGGCTTTCGCGGTTATCCTGCCATTCGCCTTCTGGGGACTTCCATCCGGCCACGACTTTGAGTTCCACGTCAACTCGTGGATGGAAGTGCTCCGTCAATGGAAACACGGAATCATCTATCCCCGATGGGCGGCACTGGCGCACTACGGATACGGCGAAGCGCGTTTTATTTTCTATCCGCCGGCTTCGTGGATGCTAGGAGCTACGCTGGGCGCGCTCCTGCCCTGGAAGGTCGTACCCGGCACTTATGTCTGGATAGTGCTCACCTTATCTGGCTGTTCGATGTTCCTGCTGGCACGAAGCTGGCTCAATCGAAGAGACGCCCTGTTTGCAGCGGCTCTATACGCTGCCAACCCCTATTACATCGTAATCGTGTATTGGCGCAGCGCTTTTGCCGAACTGCTCGCGGGAGCGCTATTGCCGCTGCTTCTTCTGTTTGTGCTTCGGCTGGAGGAACGCGGCCGAAGAGCAATTATTCCACTGGCACTGATCATTGCCGCCGCGTGGCTGACTAACGCTCCCTCCGCCGTAATGGTGAACTACTCTGTGGCATTGCTCGTAATCGCAGTCGCAATTACCGGGCGTTCTTGGCGGACTCTGCTCTATGGAAGCGTAGCCGTGTTGCTCGGAGCAGCTCTGGCTGCGTTTTATATTTCTCCGGCAGCCTACGAAGCAAAATGGGTAAATATCTCTGAGGTGCTGGCGCCAGGCGTGCGACCGCAAGATAATTTTCTTTTCACCACTATCAATGATGCCGATCACAATCGTTTCAATCTACTGGTCTCTTTAGTGGCCATCGCGGAAATCATTGTGCTGGCGGTTGCCACATTTTTCTCTCGCCGATGGCATCGCCTTTCGCCGGTCTGGTGGATGGTCGTCGCCTGGGGAACTGCGGCCACGCTCCTCATGTTCTCGCTGACGGCACCGGCCTGGGACCACTTCCCAAAACTCCGTTTTGTGCAGCTTCCCTGGCGCTGGCTGCTGTGTTTAAACGTTGTCTTCGCGTTGCTGGTGATCATGGCCTTCCGACGCTGGTGGACGCGGTTGCTATTGTGTGTTGTCCTGCTGGGAGTGGTGGCTTTT
>DATHJP010000702.1:0-8171 GCA_035489695.1 Terriglobales bacterium | reverse complement strand
CCGGTGTAAACCACAACTCCACCATCACGATCAATTTTGATGTTCACGGTGGAGTGAGGCATATCGGACCGGATGATCGAGTTGGCCGCGCCGCTGACATAGTGACTGCATGCAATGCCCAGCCCACGGCCGCGTGGAAGTTTCCCCTTTCGTTTTTTCCAGCCTGAGCGTTCAACGGTTTTCTCAATGCATTCCGGCAAGCCGTAGCTTTGGACTCGCAGCCCGTTAATGGTGACGCATGGAGGTTGAAGCAGGTTGCGTTGACGGATTTCCGTGGGATCGATGTTCAGTTTGGCAGCGAGTTCGTCCAGTTGGGATTCGAAAGCGAAGCGCACATTGACGGTGCCATGTCCGCGCATGGCGCCACAGGCGGGTTTATTGGTCAGTACCCGGTAGCCGTCATATTGAATATGAGGGATGTCATACAGCGCGCCCAGCAGCGCGCCGGAATAAAGAATCGTAACCACACCATATGAGCAATATGCTCCGCCATCCTGCACTACTCGTGCTTTGACGGCGGTGATGCGGCCGTCTTTGGTGACGCCGGTCTTAAGATCGATGATTGTTCTCGGGCGTCCGCGGTGTGCCCAGAACACCTCTTCGCGCGTGTAGGTGATCTTCACGGGAGCACGAGCGGCGCGGGATGCAATCGCAGCGATGATTTCCAGCGGGATGACTTCGCTCTTGCCGCCGAAGCCTCCGCCCACCAGCGGCTTGATAACGCGGATCTGCGCCATGGGTATTTCGAGCACCAGCGACAACTTGTGTTGCAGGTAATACGGAACCTGAGTGGAGGACCAGACAGTCAAACGTCCCGGCTTACCAGTCTGCGAATCAATTTCGAAAGCGGCCAGGGTTGAATGCGGTTCCATCGCTGCGTGTGTGACTTCATTCGCGATGTAGCGCGCTTCAGCAACGCAGTCTGCTTCGATAAAGCCTTTCTCCGGGTCGCCAAAAACGTGGTGATAATCTTTTTCGATGTTGTGCAGCTTGTTCTCGTGGATGAGATTGGTTTCCGCCTTCATCGCTTCTTCGGGATCGAAATAGGCAGGCAGAACTTCGTACTCGACGTCGATCAACTCCAAAGCTTGATCGGCTGTAGTCTCATCAATCGCGGCCACGCAGGCGACGTTGTCACCCATGTACCGGACTTTGTCCACGGCCAGCGCATGTTCGTCGTGGCCTACGGGAAGAATTCCGTATGGAGTAGGGGCGTCTTTACCGGTAACGACGGCTACGACTCCTTCCAACTTTTCGGCGCGACGGGTGTCGATACGCTTGATACGGGCGTGGGGAAAAGGCGAATGCAGGATTCTCCCCACCAGCATGCCGGGCATGGTGAGGTCGTCGGTGTATTTCCCGGCGCCGGTGGTCTTACCGGCGGCGTCCACCATGGCGATGGGTTTTCCGATGATCGAGAAGTCGTCGTTGGTCATTGGTCGTTCGTCGTTGGCGACTGCAAATTCCTACACCGTAGCGCCGGCGTCCCGCCGGCTGTCTGCCGAGTGTATGGCGGCAAAAGCCGGCGGGACGCCGGCGCTACGGCAATGCACTTTATTTAACGGCTGCCATTCCCTTCTGTTCGGCCTCAATTGCGGCTTTGATGGCCTGATACATCTGGCTGTAACCAGTGCAGCGGCAAAGATTGCTGCTGAGAGCGCTGCGAACCTCGGCTTCGGTAGGATCCGAATTATTGGATAGAAGAAACTTGACTGTCATGATGAAACCCGGAGTGCAGAAGCCACATTGAGCGCCTCCCCAGTCGCCATACGCTTTCTGGATTGCGGCCAAGCTGCCGTGCTCGCTCACGCCTTCGATGGTCGTGACCTCCTGTCCTTCGCAACTGGCGGCCAGCATTGTGCACGACAGCATAGGAATCCCGTCTACCAGTACGGTGCAGGCACCGCAGGATGAATCGTCACAGCCGCGTTTGGAACCTGTAAGCTGCAAGTCCACACGCAAGGCGTCCAGCAACAGTTTGCTGGGTTCGACTGCGAGCTCATGCGAGCGCCCGTTGATCTTCAGTCCTATCAGTTCTTTTTTCATCGTGATTCGCCAGCGCGCCCAGCCCCTGAATCCACTGCACGAGTCCGAAATGGCCAGATGCTAAGTGCTAATACAACGGAATCTTCGGATCTACCGTACGCGCCCAACCATCGATTCCACCGCGAATGGATTGAGTTTTATCGAATCCCTGCTGTCGCAGCCAGTTGGTGACGCTCAGCGAGCGTATGCCGTGATGGCAAATCACCACGATATGTTCCTCGGGATCCAGTTCCTGATGTGCCCGCGTTGGAATATCTCCCATCGGAATATTCTTACCGCCCTCGATCTTGGCTTTTTCCAGTTCCCAAGGCTCGCGCACGTCGAGCAAAGTGAACTTCTCACCGTGCTTGAGCATGGTGTCTACTTGTCCGGCGCTGATTTCGAAGTCCATGGTAGAAACTCGGCACTTAGCAATTGGCACTTAGCATTTAGCCATTCCAAGTCCATGGCGATTTGAAGCAATCCCAATAGATCCGGGGCCAAATGCTAAGTGCTAAGTGCCAAGTGCTGCTTTTTCAATATCCATAATCCGTCGGTGCTGCATATGCGTGCTGCTTCACGGCTAACTCCTCGACGCGACAAGCGCCAAGTTGATTCATGTATGCGCGGCGATCTGACACGCTGTAGATCCATCGTTCGAGCCAGGCATCGCTGTCTGGTTTTGTTTTCGTTTGCTGGTGATATTGGCGGAAGAAAGCGTCGTCGCGATTGTGGTAGCCCTGCACCGGGGATGGATGTGCGCCGTAGGGACAATGAACCACCGCGCTCACCATGAATCCGGGGATGACCGTGCGATTGGGATCGCTCGCGATTACTTCTGGCTCAACGATTTCTTCCGCAATAACGACAACCCGTTTGGCGGCACGAATACCCTCGAGCATCACGCCGAAGTTGCCCCAGCAGTGCGCGTTTCCTTCTGCATCTGAGCGTTGTACGTGCACGATGCTGACATCGGGATTCACTGCTCGCACCGCCCACAACGGTTCCTTGGGCGTGAAGGGGGAGAAAATCTGATAGAAGAAATGACTTCCCTTGGGCACATCGCTGCCTAGCGCCGTGCGAGTAGGAAGGAAGGGGACTCCCATTGCCCCGGCCTGGAGAGCCAGCGCCACTGTGAAATTGGTCATGTTAAAGATTTTCAACTCATCGTGTTCGACAGCGCGCCGGAAGTTGTAGGCCGATCCCATCATCACATTGCCTACCCACGCGGCAATCACCTGGGCGGCGCATCCGGCGGCGATTAACTGATCAAAGAGAATGTCTGAGATGGGACCGATAAGTGTCAGCCCGCGCTTTTTCTGGCGGATGATCTCGTGTCCGGCGGCGAAAGGAATCATCTGTTCCATTTGCAGACCAAGGGCAACCGAGGCGCCGTCACGGACGTTTTCAGAGATAGCATCGCGCATGGACAGGAGCTTAGACATCTGACTTCTTCTCTGAAGTGGTGCGTCCGGGAGATAGCGCGACCACCAAACTCGCTACCGCTGCCAAAGCCCACAGTGCTGACGAAATTTCCCTTACCTTGCGCACTATCTCGAAGGGTGCCTCCGCCCACACCGCGAGTACAAATCCCAGTGTGAAATTGGCGAAAACCAGAACAAAGAAAAGACGTTCACGCAGACAGCGAGTCTCACTGATCAGCCCCGCGATCAGAAGCACCCACACGGCGTAAGTCACGATCGACAAAAAATCGTGTGACCAACTGAACTCTCCCTGACGCACATGCGCGTAGGACACATAGGCGAGATACGAGCACAGAATTGCACCAGCAATACCCCACAGCGGCATGCCGCACATCAGATGCGCTGGCTTCGCGCGGCCCGGCTTGGTGGTTGGAGTTACTTGCCCTTCCAAAGCGGCTCCCGTCTCTGAAGGAAAGCGTTGATTCCTTCTTGCGCGTCCTCGGTCCTCATAAGATCGTCGAGATAAATCTTTTCAGCGCGCGCCAGGCCTTTGTCGAAATGAATTGAGTCCCAGGCGTAGATCGCTTTTTTGGTGACCGCAAGCGCCGCTGGACTAAGTTTCTTGAAATATCCGAGGGATTCCTGTAACACCGACTCGACTTGCTCACTGGAGACGGCACGATTGGCGAGCCCGATATTCGCTGCCTCTGCACCGGTGATACTGCGGCCGGTCAGTATGAGATCGGCGGCATGCTTTTGTCCGACCACCGCGGCCAGCGTTGTCGCCGCAACTGGCGGATAACATCCCAGTTTGATTTCCGGAAAGCCCCACGTAGCGGATTCGGCCGTGTAGACCAGATCGCAAACCAGCGCCAACTCAGCGCCTCCACCCAGACAGTGGCCGTGCACGGCGGCGATACTTACTTTCTTCGAGCTTACCAGCAGGTGAATTACGGCATGAAACTTGGCTAGCATTGACTCGACTTTATCCGCAGTGTGGGCCGCGACATCGACCCCAGCAGAAAAGTTTTTGCCCGAGCCAGCAAACACGATGACCACGATATCCGGGCGGGCCTCGATTTCTACCAACGCCTCCGCCAGTTCCTCCATCATCGCGATATCAATGACATTCAAAGGTGGATTTTGCAGGGACACATGTGCAACTGGAGGGTGATACCTGAGCGTTACCCGAGAGAACTTCATCGATGTTTGCGTCGCCATTTCGTTAATTCCCGGAGCTAGCGTTCGCTCTCGAGGGATTCACTTGGTCCAGAATCCATCTTTATCGTAGTCACGAATTGCCTTCAACTCTGCTGCACTCGGCTCGGAAGTCTGGCTCACGTGTTCGGCAATCCGCAATTTCCATCCGGTGTTGTTCAGAACTTCATCCAGCTCGATGCCAGGATGCACCGACGAAAGATAAGCTTCTCCATCGTCAGCAAAACGTAGCACAGCTTTGGTAGTAATGACTGCCGCCGGACCGCCTCGTGGCAGTCCCATGCGTTGCCGCCAGCCACGTCCGTCTCCGTAACCTGGACTCGTGAGATAAGAAACACGCTCGGGCAGACGCTCTCGGCTGTGCTCGAGCAGCACCACGAAACGCTGCGCCAGAGACGCAATGTCGCACGCTCCGCCTGAGCCGGGAAGCCGTGTGGGGCCCTTTGTCCCATTCACTTCGGTGGAGTTCAGATTGCCGAAGCGGTCGACCTCAGCCGCGCCTAGAAATCCCAGATGGACGCGACCAGACTGCAACAGGCTCATCACGCCCAGCATGTCCAGACATTGCGTGGCGCCGCGAATGTTCGGTGGATCGGCCATGGTGTAGATCAGCTCAGGAGCGGCAGTTGAGCGGACCACTCCGTTTTCGAATAATCCAACTGCATTCGGCGCGTGTGTCCTCTTTGCCACGACAAACGCGATCAACGGGAGTCGCATTCCGACGAATACCACTTCACCGTCGTGAATTTCGCGAGCGGCAGTCGCGACCATCAGCTCGCCCAGGGTATAGGCGGATGATGTGGCGTCGAGCTGCCGGGTATTCGTTTCGGAAATAGTCGTCACCACGTATCAAAACCTGGACAGGCGAGTCGCCTGTCGCTACGTGAGCAGTGAATACTTTTCACAGGTTAATTGCCGATTTTCGGGGCTCACTGATCGTGGCTAGAGGATCGCGTCCCCCCTCTTTAGCGACGATCCATTTTTTCTCGTTACGGATGATGTCCAGCAGCAGGATTTTGTCCTCAGCCGTGGGCATGTATTCCTTTAAATGCTGCTCATAAGCGCGGTCATCGAGCGGCTCGCCAGTCTGGGCGTGGAACTTCAAGCCTGCCCAACGGCCAATCGCTCGATTGAATTTTATGTCCGGCGCGTACAGTTTGGGCTCTCCAGGTTTCAAAACAGTATTAAAACGCTCGATCAGGCCGGCTACTTCGTCTCGATAAAGCTGACGGTTGTAGTCGTTCAATTCATCGAGCTTCGCCTCCTGCTCATTTTTTGGCTCGTCGTACCGGCCCTTGATTCCCCACACGTACGCCCAATGCGCTGACGAAGAATGATCCGTGCCAAATAAATCGTAGGAGCTCGAAATCCACTTGTTCAGATATCTCTGAATCAGCCACGCAGGAATCACGCCCGCTTCGACGATCCGCCGCAATCCATCGTTCCCCGTGCCCATGTGGAACGCTTCTTCGCGCAACATATAGGACATGGAACGGCCAAGCGGAGCGAACGCGGAATACTTCAGCATCTGCAACTGAAATTTTCCATCACGATCGACGAAGTCAGTGTAAGTGAAGAAATCCATCCAGTTGTCGACATCGACGTTGAATGCTCCCAGCAGCCGCTGGTTATCGAAGGCGCGGCGCTCCAGCATTTTCTGGGCTTCGACTTTTCCTGAATAACCGAAGTGATCTACCAGCAAAGCGCACATTTGCCAACCGTGGCGCATCTCTTCAATCATGACGCGAGTAAGCGCGCGGCGGTCCCAGTCACTGGGAGCGGTCTCGAACAGATGCCGCTGCTGCTCCACGCTGGCAAATTCCGTATCGCCCTGATAGACGATCAGATTGATTAGAGCGTCGCGCATCTGCTGCGTGGGTACCTGGCGGAGATTTTCCCACTTGCGGCGTCCCTTGAAGTGGCCGAACTGAATTTCTTCGGTTTCAATCGCGCCGTAAAGCGTGTCGAATTTGAAGTCGGCAATCTCGTCGTGATTGACGCCGATCTCCTTGCGCCAGTCGTCGAACATCCCGACCCAATCGCTGAAGGTTCCGATTTTTGCAACTTTACCTGGCATGAGTCCTCTTTTATAAATTCAGCCAAACTGTTTTTAGTTCTGTGTAGTGCTCAATCGCGTGCATTCCCAGTTCACGACCGAAGCCTGAACTCTTATATCCGCCGAAGGGCAGAGCTGCGTCCATCAGTCCGTAGGTGTTGATCCACACTGTCCCAGCCTTGAGTTGGCGAGATACCGAATGCGCTTTCTTGATGTCGCGAGTCCAGACGGCGGCGGCGAGGCCGTACTGATTGCGGTTCGCGAGATCAATGACCTGGTCAACATCGTCGAAGCTTAACGTCGCCAGCACGGGACCGAAGATCTCTTCCTGAGCAATCTTCATGTCGTTGGTGACGTCACCAAAGATCGTGGGCTCGAGGAAAAATCCTTTCCCCCCATCGACAGAAACGCGATTCCCGCCGGCAATCAGCTTCGCGCCTTCCTTCTTTCCAGTTTCGATATACCCGAGGACAGTCTGCATCTGTTCCTGGCTGACAATGGCTCCCAAACGAGTTTTGGGATCGAGCGGATCGGCGGGCTGCAATTTCTTTGCGCGAGCTACGAGCTTTTCCAGAAATTCGCTCTGGACTTTGTTTTCGACGAAAAGACGAGATCCTGCGTTGCAGACTTCACCTTTGCCGTAGAAGATTCCGTTGATTGCGCCTTTGACGGCACTGTCGATATCGGAATCGGCGAAAACAATGTTGGGAGATTTTCCGCCCAGCTCCAGTGTGACCCGCTTCAAAGTGTCCGCCGAGCTGCGCATGATTTCTTTGCCGACGGCAGTTGATCCGGTGAAAGCGATCTTGTCGATGCCGGGATGACGCACGATGGCCTTCCCAGTTTCTGGTCCCCCTGTGACGATGTTCAGCACGCCCGCGGGGACGCCTGCTTCGATCGCCAATTCTCCAAATCGCAGAGCCGTCAGAGGAGTCTGCTCAGCGGGCTTCAGCACGATAGTATTGCCGCAAGCCAGCGCCGGGCCGAGCTTCCATGAGGCCAGAAGCAATGGAAAGTTCCAGGGAATGATCAGGCCTACCACGCCGATCGGTTCGCGCAGAGTATAGGTAAAGGCAATCTCGGAGGTATTGACGGTCTCGCCGTGAATCTTTGTGGCCAGACCTGCGTAATAGCGGAGAACGTCAATGACCATCGGAACATCCACGTAGCGCGACTCGAAGATTGGTTTGCCGTTATCCAGAGTTTCAAGCTCGGCAAGTTCGTCGATGTGCTTCTCGACGAGATCGGCCAGGCGCCAGATTAGACGTCCACGCTCGCTGGCTGACATTTTCCGCCACGGTCCGCTACGATCTTCGAACGCCTTACGCGCGGCTGCCACGGCACGGTCAATGGCTTCTGGAGAAGCTTCGACAACTTGCGTCAAGACTTCGCCAGTGGCGGGATTGACGGTGTCGAACTTCTTCTCACCATCGGTCCACTGCCCGTCG
>DATHJP010000701.1:0-14111 GCA_035489695.1 Terriglobales bacterium | reverse complement strand
CTGGATAAGTTTCTCGTCCCAGCTAGCCACCACGGTTTGAATAGCGATGCGGTCCTTGGGCGGAGTTTCAATTACGCTCATATCGCGCAACCCGACTAAAGACATGTGCAGCGTGCGCGGGATCGGTGTTGCCGACATGGTCAGCACGTCGACTTGCTTGCGCATCTGCTTCAGGCGCTCTTTGTGGCGTACTCCGAAACGCTGTTCTTCATCCACCACCAGCAGGCCAAGGTCGGCGAACTTCACATCTTTTGAGAGCAATCGGTGAGTGCCGATCAGGATGTCTACTTTTCCGCCTTCGACTCTTTGCAGAATTTCTTTTTGCTGCTTCGGGGTCCGGAAGCGGCTGATCATTTCGATGGTGACCGGAAACGCCGCGAAGCGCTGCTTAAAAGTTTCGTAATGCTGGAAGGCAAGGACCGTTGTGGGCGCGAGCACCGCGACTTGCTTATTGTCAGTGACAGCTTTGAACGCAGCGCGCATGGCAATTTCTGTCTTGCCGTAGCCGACATCGCCGCAGAGCAGGCGATCCATGGGCAGGGTCGATTCCATATCGCGCTTCACGTCCGTGATGGCCAGATCCTGGTCTTCCGTTTCGCTGTACTCGAAAGCGTCTTCGAACTCGCGCATCCATTCGTTGTCGGACGGGAAGGCGTGACCTTCTGCCGTTTTTCTTTCGGCGTAGAGCTTGAGAAGTTCGTCCGCCATATCCTTCATGGCTTTGCGGACGCGAGCTTTAGTTTTCGCCCAGGTCGCGGTGCCCAGATGACTGAGCGGAGGCTTGGCGCCTTCCGAAGAACGATATTTCTGTACCAAGTCGAGCCGAGTGAGGGGAACGTAGAGTCGTGCTCCCTCGGCGTATTCCAGTAGCATGAACTCGGCGTTGCCATCCCCCTGATTGATTTCTTTGAGGCCCTGATACTGGCCGATTCCATGTTCGACGTGAACTACGTAGTCACTGACTTGCAGATCGCGGAAGTCAGAAAGAAATGCGGAAACCTTTGACTTGTGCCTTTGAGGACGGGAAACGACGGATTCGGATTCGTCAAACAGATCGCGCGCACCGAAGATGGCAAGATTGGCTTCCGGCAGCACCACACCTTCGGGGACATACGCCTTAGCGAAGGTGGTGGTAAGCACTTCGCCCGCGAAGTAGGACGTTTCATCGGCATAGCTTTCACCGCCACGAGTGCGGCTGCCCAGTCGGAAGGAAATGCTGTACTCGCTGAAAATGTCGGCCAGGCGCTCAACCTCACCGGTGTTGGGGACAGCAATCAATACGCGGTTTCGTTCCGCAATTTGTTTCTGGACTTCTTCCAGCATGGCTGGAACTGAGCCGTGGAAGCGGGGCGTAGGTTGTGAAAGGAACGAGACCGACTCCCCGACATCGCTGGAGCGAGCGATGTCGAGATGTTCGACGTCAGCGCCCGGCAATGTGGCGAGTTTCTTCCACCAATCGTCAGGTGAGAGATACAGATCTGTCGGCCGAACTAGATTGCCTACGCCACTGCGATCGTGCGCCTCTTCGATCCGCGACCACACTCGATCAAACTCCTGCTTTAAGTTGTCCGATTCGTCAGCGAGGACAAGAGCGTGCGGCAGCATGTCGAACAGCGAGCGATCGGCGCCTGCCACCGGAGCATAGAACTCCCAACCGGGAAAAACTGAAACTCCACCGGAGCGCACAGCCTCTTCCACAATTTCCTCGGCTCCGGTAATTCGCTTGCCGGAAAGGCGGGCATGAATGGCACCGAGTAATTCTTCACCGACAGGAGTTTCCGTGAGCGGCAGCAGCACTACTTCGTCCGTCGGATGCGATGATCGTTGGGTTGCTGGATCGAATTTGCGAATGGATTCGATCTCATCGCCAAAAAACTCGACGCGAAGCGGACGATCAGCTTCCGGCGGATAAACATCGAGGATTCCGCCGCGCAGGGCATATTCTCCGGGCATCTCTACTACATCAGTCGAGGCGTACCCCACGGTGTTGAGGTGGCGGAGCAGCGGTTCGGGATCAAGCGTCTCCCCACGCCGCAGAACGCGTGCCAGATCGGCGTAATAATCCGCGGAGCGCAACCGCAGGGCGGTGGCGGCGATCGGAGAGACTACGATGGACACCGCGCCCGTGGCAATCTTCCAAAGAGCGACCGCACGTTCTTCTTGAATTTCAGGATGCGGGGAAAGATTCTGGAAAGGCAACACGTCGCGTGTGGGAAGCGCGACCACAGATTCGGGTTCGGTGCCGAGCAGTTCGGAGAACGCCTGCAATACCGGAACAAACTCTTCCAGCACGTGATTGTCGGAGACCACGATAATAAGCGGCCTCTCGGCAACCTTTTGTAGCAGGACGAGAAGCAGCGCTTTTGCGGTGGGGGTTAATCCGGAAACACGTATCCGCCCCGTGCCCTCTTTCAGATGGGAGGCAACACGCGAGAAGGCAGGCAACTTTTCCACGTCCGCGAAGAGATCGCGAACGAAAGGCAAGACCATTGCACCTTTATTCTAACAGGGGTCTGTGCGAGGCAGGTTTGGTGGCTCAGTGCGGGAGTCCGGTTGAGCAGGTGGGTTTCGGTTCGTGGTCCCGGAAGTGCCTGAGAAAAACAAAGAGGACAGCCGGGCCCATCCAAGCTGTCCTGTGGGAACCCGTCCGGTTAGAAGGGCCATGTCACTGTCTGAAGAGTATTGGAGGAGTATTTCAAGATTATTGCGGGACTGTAAATTTGTGGTGAATTTTGGCAGTTAGAACCGCTCTAACTTCTTATTCACCGCCGAGCACGCTGAGTGCGCCGAGAATGAAAAAGAGTGGGTTTCTCGGCGTTCTCGGCGAGCTCGGCGGTAAATGAAGAATTCAAAGGTAGCTAGAAGGCATGTTTGCCTCCGCGTGTATATTTAACACGTCTTGGCTGGGAGGAAGGTCATAGCCCGCAAAGTCGAGATCTCGCGCAAACTTCAGCAACGCGCTGAACAAATGATTCCCGGCGGAGTCAATTCACCGGTGCGCGCGTTTCGCGCGGTAGGCGGTGATCCCCCATTCATCGTCCGCGGCCAGGGCTCGCGTATCTGGGATGCGGACGGCAACGAATATCTCGACTACATCGGATCATGGGGACCATTGATCCTGGGGCATTCCTCACCCAACGTTGTGGACGCAATCTGCGCGGCCGCACGAGACGGCGTGACGTTTGGCGCGTCAACTCCTGCAGAAGCTGATCTGGCGGAAGTCGTCCTCTCAGCTTTTCCCCAGATGCAAAAGGTGCGATTTGTGAGCTCGGGGACGGAAGCCACCATGTCCGCGATCCGGCTGGCGCGGGCCTACACCAAACGTAAATACATTGTGAAATTTGAAGGCTGTTATCACGGCCACGCCGACGCGTTGCTGGTGAAAGCGGGATCAGGAGTGGCCACGCTGGGGATTCCCGGATCCGCCGGAGTGCCGGACGAGTTCGTCCAGTTCACGATTGCTCTGCCCTTCAACGATGCCGAGGCGATTGAGCTCGCATTCAAAAAATTCAAGCATCAGATCGCATGCGTAATTGTGGAGCCGGTCGTGGGCAACATGGGCTGTGTTCTGCCGGCAAAAGGATATTTAGAGCATCTTCGCAAGATTACCGAGCGCGAAAAATCCGTGCTCATTTTTGACGAAGTGATGACGGGATTTCGCGTGGCGTTCGGCGGCGCACAGGAATTGTTTGGGATTCATTCCGATTTAACTACGTTGGGCAAGATCATAGGCGGGGGACTGCCGGTGGGCGCGTACGGCGGACGTTCCGAGATCATGAACCTGGTGGCGCCACTTGGTCCCATGTATCAGGCTGGAACGCTCTCGGGAAATCCGCTGGCCATGGCTGCTGGGCTGGCTACGCTGCGCCATCTTCGAGAACAAAAGCAAGAAATCTATCCGCGTTTGGAAAAGCTGACCAACGAACTGGTCGCGGGGGTTGCAGCCGCCGCGAAAGAGGCGGGGCTTCCCATCTGCTACAACCGTGTGGGTTCGATGTTTACCTGGTTCTTTACCAGCGGCCCGGTCACGGATTGGGCGTCCGCTTCCAAATCTGACACCAAAGCTTTCGGGCGTTTCTTCCAGGCGATGCTGGACAATGGTGTCTATCTGCCGCCTTCCCAGTTTGAAGCCGCATTTCTCAGCACGGCTCATAGCGAACAAGACATTCAGCAGACGATTGCCGTGGCCAAGCAGGCGTTCGCGCTGACTCACGCGTAGAACCGGGGCGCGACGTTCGGACATCCAATCTTTGGTTCCAGTCGATTCTTTGGTTCCAATCGATTGTCTGGGAAAATATTAATGCCGTTTACACCAACGTGGAAGAGCGGCGCTTTAGCGCCGCGTCAAACGGTTTGGTTATGGGCTTTAGCCCCGGTGCAACACCCAATGCGACCACAGGGGCTGGGGCCCATCTTCACCTCATTCGTAACGCGGCCCTTGAAGGGCCGCTCCTCCACGGTCGCCTAAACATTTGAAACAGGGCCCGCCCTTCCAGATTGGCGTACAGGACCGGTCAGCGCTCCCGGTTGACAGCGGACGTATTCATCATCTCTGGGATTGTCACGAAGTCGAAGCCCTCGGACTTAGTTTCTGAGATCAGCAGGTCGGTCGCGAGAATTGTCTGCGAGCGATCCACGCCCATGCCGGTGTGACTCCCATCATGCAGGAGGATCAGGTCGCCACCGCGAAGTTGGCGACGGATCCTCTGTTTGATCTCATCCGCGGAATAGCCCTTCCAATCCTGGCCACTCACGTTCCACATCACTGGCACCAGTCCCAGCGATCGGGCAATACGCAATGTTCCCGGCCTGCGGCCACCGAAGGGCGGACGAAAAAGCGGTGAGTGCTGGCCGATAGCTTGCGTGATAGACCTCTGGCATTCCTGTAGCTGGGTCCTGGTCTGCCGCGCAGAAGCAAAAATCAAGTTGGGATGCGAAAATGTGTGGTTGCCGACGATGTGCCCTGCGTTCACGACTTCGCGAACGATATCCGGACGCTGTTGCACGTAACGTCCGATCAGAAAGAATGTCGCTTTGACATTGTGTTTTGCTAATACTTCCAACAAGCGCAGGGTGTGGGGATCGTTGGGTCCGTCATCGTAGGTGAGCGCTAATTGTTTCGATCTTAATTCTTTCGACCTAGTGCGAATTCCGGTAAAGGTCTTGCCGTACCACTGGCCGGTCGCCGCCATGGACTGGTAACCAGCAGCGCTCATGGCAGCGGCTGTGGCAGCAAGGGCAAGTGCAAGCATGGGTAATTGTAGAACGACTGCAGATTAAGGATTTTCAAATGTCAGATCTCAGTTCTCAGATCTCAGATTTCAGTTCTCAGATCTCAGATTGGCCTCGCACTACACATCCGGGCCTTTGCCTTCAATCGAAAATCGACAATCGAAAATCAACAATTGTTTTAGAAATCTCCCTGTTGCCTCACAGCCTCAGCCGGGATATGCTGCGAAGCGCGATTCCCACTGACCCATGGCCAATCTTTTCGAATTACCCCGTTACATTGCAGTGGAAGGCCCTATCCGAGTTGGCAAGAGCACTCTGGCGCGAATTCTGGCGGAGCGTCTGAATGCGCAGCGAGTGATGGAGCCCGAGGATAACCCTTTTCTTCGTTCGTTTTACGAAGGAGAAACCGGGGCTGGATTCCAGGCGCAGTTCGCGTTTCTGATCCGCCGCTTCGAACAGCTACGGGCGCTCGACCTCGGTGCGAAGTCACAGAAAATGGTGGTCAGCGACTTTATCTTCGAGAAAGACAAGCTGTTTGCCTGCCTCAACCTGACTGACCTCGAACTCGATACTTATAATCGCTACTACAATTATTTTCGCGAGCAGCTTCCCACGCCTGACTTGGTTATCTACCTGCAAGCCAGCCCGGACGCTCTGAAAAAACGCCTGAAGAAAAAGAATGCGCCTGGGGAGAAGGCCATCAACGAAGACTATTTGGGAGAAGTGATTAAAGCTTACGAGCACTTTTTCTTTCATTACACTTCGTCGGACTTGCTGATCGTCAATACTTCAGACATTGACTTCGTGGAACGAAACGAAGATCTGCAGGAACTGCTGCGAAAGGTGTCAGCTCCGATCAAGGGTACGCAGTATTTCTTGCCGCTGGGGAGCCAGGAAGCGGCGAGTGCTTAAGGACAGTGGCTAGTGGCTAGTGAGAAACGGGGCCACTACTTCTCTCTCCTGCGTTCGCGCTCCCCATCCTCAAAAGACGCCTCGAACGCTGACGGCTCGCCCGGTGCCGGCTTGAGAAAACCCATGATCTCGTTCAGTCGTCGCTCGGTGATGGGCGTGAGCACCAGGCGGCCGTGCTCCTCGATCCGGTTAACAAGCGTGCCTTTTTTAAGCCCGAGCTTCTCGCGCAACTCCGAGGGAATCACTACGTTCCCCTTGGACCTCACGACTGTCCGGTGAACGGCCATATACATGTATCTTACTGTAAAATAAGACATATTCCCAATTCTTCACTGCGGATTGATGAGCACAAAACGACCATTCGACGAACGGCCATCCGTGATCTAGAATACTCATAGCGGCATCCAAGAAGCTGCGTACAGGCTCTATCCGCTAAGGCGGAGGGGCACTGGAGGACCGATGAGTTTCGCCCCGATTGGCGACCCTCGCCAGAAAATCACAGTTGCTTCCCTTCGCGAAAAGAAACTCCTTCATGAGCCAATTACTTGCCTGACCGCGTATGACTACCCCAGCGCGCGTCTGGTAGACGAGGCTGCGATCGACATTGTGCTGGTCGGTGATTCGCTGGCCATGACGATTCTTGGATACGAGAACACGCTCTCCGTCACCATCGACGAAATGCTGCACCACACCAAGGCGGCTCGCCGCGGCGTCAAGCATGCACTGCTGGTCGCGGACATGCCTTATGGCTCGTATCACGTGAATCCGGACGAAGCCATCCGCAATGCGGCAAGGTTTATCAAAGAGGCCGGCGCCGAGGCAGTGAAGATAGAAGGCGGCGAAAAGCGGGCAGAGTTGATTCGCCGCATCATCGACGCTGAAATTCCAGTTACCGGACACATTGGGCTCACGCCGCAGTCAGTGAACATGATGGGCGGATATAAGGTTCAGGGCAAGAGTTTGGCCGCCGTCGAGCAACTGATGCGCGACGCAGTGGCACTCGATCGCGTGGGCGTAGCCTGCATTTATCTCGAAGGCATTCCCCGCGAGGTCGCAGCGATGATCACAGCCGAAGTAGCTACCCCCACAATTGGGATTGGTGCGGGGCCGGATTGTGATGGGCAGGTGTTGGTGTATCACGACCTGCTGAACCTGACATTTACTCCGCCAGCCAAATTCGTCCGGCGGTATGGAGATGCAGCGGAACTCATCTCTCAGGCTGCGCAGGCGTTTCGCGCCGACGTGCTTGCGCGGCAATACCCGTCGGATGAGGAGTCGTATCATCTGCCGAAGGAAACGCGAGCGGCGCTGGAGACGGTGTTGGAGCGGAAGAGAGCCATGCGGCGGTAGGGAAATTTACGAAGTACGATTTACGAAGTACGATTTAAGAAGTACGATTTCCAATTTCCGATTGCCAATTTCCAATTTTCGAACTGCTCTAGCCTTGGAATTACGATGCGTTTACTTCGTCACTCGTAAATCGTCATTCGTAAATGCCCTTCATGGATGTCCTCGAAACAATTGAGCGGATGCGCTCCGCCTGTCAGGGTGCGAGACAGGGCGGAAAGCGGCTGGGATTTGTTCCTACCATGGGGGCGCTGCATGAGGGGCATTTGTCGCTGGTTCGGGCAGCTAAGGCGCGATGCGACGTTGTGGCTGCTTCCATCTTTGTAAATCCTACTCAGTTTGGACCCAACGAAGGCTTCTCCAAGTATCCACGCTCGTTCGAACGGGATCGGGAATTTCTGGAAAAAGAGGGTGTGGAGCTGATCTTTGCACCTTCGGCAGAAGAAATGTATCCGGAGGGCGCAGTGACATTTGTCACGGTCGAGGGCCTCAGCGAACGACTGTGCGGAAAATCGCGTCCCGGACATTTTCGCGGAGTAACGACCGTAGTCGCCAAACTGTTCCACATCACGCAGCCGGATTTCGCTTTCTTTGGACAGAAGGATGCGGCCCAGGTGGCGATCATCCGGAGGATGGTACGGGATTTGAATCTTGGTGTGGAAATTGTTGTCTGTCCCATTGTGCGTGAGGCGGACGGTCTGGCCATGAGTTCGCGACATGCATATCTAAATCCGCAAGAGCGCAAGTCAGCGCTGGTGTTGTCCCGATCGTTGGCTCAGGTGAAGAAGTTGTTTGAACAAGGAGAGCGGCGCACGGCAAAGTTAGCCGCGGCGGGAAGACAAATAATTGCGGAAGAACCGTCGGTACGACTGGATTACATCGAAATCGTGAGTCCGGAGACGCTTGAACCTGTCGAGCACGCAAACCATCCGGCCCTGGTAGCCGTGGCCGCGTTTGTCGGAGGCACCCGCCTGATCGACAACATAGTGCTTACACCCTAAGCGACTAATCTCCGAGGCCCGGAGACAAACTCATTTCCGGCAATCACATATCGCAGCGGACGTGTTGCGGCTTTAACGATGCCGATCCGCACTGTGGTCAGCACACGGGACGGAGTGTAGCCATCGTCAGCGACAAGAAGATCCGAGCTTGGGCTGGTCAAGTCCTTGCCGTTGTCGCGCTCGCGCGTAATGCTGAAGGCTTCAGCCAGGCGTCCTGGACCACTGGTCAGTTTTCGCAGATCGCCCCTGCCATTAAGGCTGACGCCTCGGCCCAGAGCCATCTCCTCGATTCCGATCAGCGGTTCCAGGGCACGAACCAAAACGCAACCTGGCACTCCATCCGGCAAACAAGAGATGTTCAAACAATAATGATTGCCGTAGATGAAATAGACATAAGCATGACCTGGCGGACCGAACAGCACGGCATTGCGCGGTGTACGACCAGAAGCCGCGTGTGCGGCAGGGTCGCCTTCGCCTAAATAAGCTTCGATTTCCACGATCCGGGCTGTGCGCAACCTCCTTCCTTGCTGCCGAACCAGTACTTTGCCCAGCAGATCGCGACTCACGTCTCGCGGATCGCGATCATAAAAAGCACGCGGCAGAGGTTTCCCAGGCTGGTTCAAAGGTCTCATTCAACGCTTCCCAATGGTAACTTTGCGCTGCATTGCTATTCAACTATCGTTACTTGTGCGCATAGCATGCCACGCTACCCAATTCTAACGCCCCAATCTTCGAGGAGGATTATGCTCGGAAGACAGCTCAAGATTGCTTCACTAATGTTGGTGCTGACACTGGTCGCGGCCGCGGAAACCATTCCCGCCGGCACGCACCTGACTGTACGAACCAATTCCACGCTTAACTCGGGGACAGCCAGATCAGGACAGAGCTTTAATGCAAATCTGGTGCGAGACTTGACCGTGAATGGCAAAACTCTGGCCAAGGCAGGCTCGCCGGTAAAAGGAAATGTGACTTACGCCAAGTCGAGTGGCCGGTTGCACGTCCCCGGTCAGCTCACGCTTAGGCTTACATCGGTTGAGATCAACGGAAAAATGACTCCCATCACAACCGGCGGCTATTTTGCCAAAGGCAAAAGCCACACCAAGAGCAACGTCGTGAAAATCGGTGGCGGAACTGCTGCAGGCGCCCTCATCGGCGGTCTGGTTGGCGGCGGCAAAGGCGCTGGAATTGGCGCTCTCGCCGGGGCCGGTGCCGGAACCGGAGTAGCGGCGGCTACTGGAAAACAGGAAGCTGTCGTGCCGGCGGAGACCGCGATCACGTTCACCACAAAAACCAACGCAAACGTGAGATAGCCATAAAGCAGCACTTAGCACTTAGCATTTAGCCAAACAGTGTGCGTTGCGGGCTCTGGCTAAGTGCTCAGTGCTGCTTTCGTTACGCCGCGCCTTTCAGATAGGCCAACACCTCATCGGCATGCCCATCGGCCTTCACGTTATTGAAGACCTGGGCAATCTTGCCGTCCGGCCCGATCACGAATGTGGTCCTGGCGATTCCTTTCACTTTTCTGCCATACATATTTTTTTCTTTGATCACGCCAAAGGCTTCGCAGACCTTCTTATCGGTATCGGACAGCAAGGTGTAGGGCAAGTGATATTTGTCCTGAAATTTCTTCTGATCCTCCGGCGAGTCGGCTGAGATCCCTAAGATCACGGCGCCAGCCTTCTGCAGGTTCTTGTATGCGTCACGGAACCCGGACGCCTCAATCGTTCAGCCGGGCGTATCGGCTTTGGGAAAGAAAAACAGGACGACGTTCTTGCCGCGAAAATCCTTCAGCGAGACTTTTTTGCCGTTCTCGTCCGGCAAAGAAAAGTCTGGGGCTTTATCATTGATATCCATGAGGGCTTCTCCGTTTCGTTTACCGTTATACCTGACGGCGGGCACCGTCGTCATGCTGGCTGGCTTGGACTTGACGTTTGGTCAAACTGTTCCGGCTCAGTCTACTCGTCGTGAAGCGGCCCTCAAAGGACCACGTGCGCTGGCCTTACTGGAGCTTCCGGCCAATGGCAAAGCCCGCCTGGTTCCAATCACTGTCATGTTCGATGGCAAATTTTACGACGCGGAATCCTATAAAGCGTCTCCGGTCCCGATGGCGCTTCAGCGAGACACGGTTTATGAAGCGGTCCGCACCGGGGTTTCTCGGGGACTGTTTACCGTTATCGACGCGTTTCATCGTGGCAATGAGTGGGTCGCGGACGGAAAATGGGAGCCTGCCGGCGCGGCTCCGCCAAAAAAGAAATCTCCAGAGCCGCTGGCGCCTCGCGATGACGACCAGGATAAGCCGCCGGTGCTGCGGCGCCCCGGATCAGAGGCGCGGCCAGAAGCTGGATCAGAAACACCCAAGCCGACCCAGCCCGCGCCTCCGTCCGCCAACACTCCAACAGCGACTGCACCCGCGCCTGCAACGGCGTCTGCTGGCGCGGAACAGAGTCCTCCCGACAACGACAGACCTGTTCTGCGGAGGGGAAAGCCATCGGAGGAAAAACCTACCACCACGGCAGGAGTACCGTTCCCAACCCACGCTCCCACGCCCAGTATCCCTGCTTCAAAGATTAGCGAGCAAAAGCCTGGCGCGCAGATGATCCCTGCGATCTCCGATGCGGGCGGTTCCGAGCCTCGCCCTTACGGTTACAGCGTGAAGCCTGTGGAAGAACAACAGCTTCAAAAGAAGATGCTGGCCCTGGCGTCCACAGAGATACGCAATCGTGCCCAGCAGCTAGCCTCCGAAGGCGGTGAATCTGCCCCTGCTCGTACTCCTTCGCAGAAAACTACAGCGTCTAGGGTCCGATCTGCGGCGCCGAGCTTTGAAGATACACAGTTTCGAATCTTTGATTTGTCGAACAGTAACGAGCCGGTGCTGGTATTGACGACCACAGCGCGCCTTGCTCATCCCGCTGGCGCAAGAGCCAGCGTGGCGGCAGACTTGCAATACTACGTCACGCTGGTCGCGCGTGAAGATATTTCGGGTGATCTGCACAAAGCATTTTCCAACCTGACTGACAGCAGGCATCTGGACATTCAGCCGCGGCTCGAATTGATTGACGCAGTGGACGCCGACGGTGATGGCCGCGCCGAATTGCTCTTTCGCCAGATCACCGATAAAGGCAGGGCGTTCATGATTTATCGAGTGATCGGCGATCAGTTGTGGGCGCTGTTCCAGGGTACGCCGGAATAAATAGAACAAGTGGTCAGTGGCCAGTGGTCAGTAGCTAGTAACGAAGACATTCCAGCTCTTGCAAATCTCAACTCCGATTGGCTGGAACACATCCCTGCTATTTGCGCCAACGTGGAAGAGCGGCCCTTTCAGGGCCGCGTTATGACGAAATGAAGATGGGCTTCAGCCCCGGTGGTCGTGCTTGGAGCGTAGCAACCTCTAAGGCTCGTCATTTCTGGGTCATCACCAGGTCACCATTTTCGACCTTAATGCCACCCACGTTGTCGGGCAGCTTTAAGCGGTCGCGCTGCTCAATCAGCTTTTTTTGCAGCGCATCATTGACTAACGAGACGGGGACGTTCAGATCGCCAACCTTGAATTCGGTGGGGGCGAATGTGGCGTAGCCGTCGTTGGAACCCAGATGTCCGGCGAGAGTAACCCAAACATCCTTGCCGGCAACCTGAGTCAGAAACTGGCCGCGGACGACGTCTCCACTGAAATTCACCTGATAATCTTTGACGTCGGGCTGTCCCGTCGTCGACACAACATCCGGAGAAGCTGGCTCGCTCGAGGAACCTGTGACAGCGACGGGAGGAATTGCGCCTGCGGCCTGGGCGATGGCGGCGCTGACCTCGTCGGAACTCAAATGGACTTCGGCGGGAGCCTCACCCGGCTGTTTAGCGCGATCCAACTGCTGCAGCTTATCCTGAAAGGACTGAGCGCTGGCAGCAGCGGCTGCAACTGGCTGTGGGTGAGCCACAGGTTGTGGCTTTTTCAACACCAGAAAAATCGCAATCAACGACGATAGCAGCGTAGCTGCGCTAATGATGCGACGAACGTTCCCTTTCATATCGTGCCTCCGGCTTCAGCACAAATATTAGTCGGGAAGCGACACCGGCTTATGTAACGAAAGTCACCAAGGAGAGGATAGCGTGCTAGGACTCCAGCTTCTTCGCCAACAACTGATTCACCAGTTGCGGGTTTGCCTGTCCTTTGGACAATTTCATGACTCGACCGACGAAGAAACCAATGACCGTTTTCTTGCCGGCACGGTATTGTTCGACTTCTTTCGAATTGGCCGCGATGACCTGATCAATGATCTTTTCCAACGCCGACGTATCGCTGGATTGATGCGGACGCCCCTCTTCGTCGTAAACAGCGGGAAAGTCTTTTCCGCGTTCGAAGGATAAATCGTAGAGATCTTTAAGCATCTTGCTGGATATTGCGCCGCTTTCTGTCAGGTCGGCCGAGAAGGCCACGCCTTTCATAGAAATAGGCGACTGCTCGATTTCCAGGCCCTTAGCCTTCAATCGACCCATAAGCTCGCCTTGAACCAGATTGGCCACGCGTTTAGGATTTTTCGCCGCTTTCGCGGCTGTTTCGAATTGATCCGCCAGCGACTTACTTGTAGTGAGCACTTGCGCATCCTGCGGGGTGATGCCGTATTCAGCGATCATGCGCAGGCGTCGCGCTTCCGGCAACTCCGGCAAAGTCCTGCGAATGTTTTGCTGCCACTCTTCATCGACCACTAACGGCAACAGATCGGGCTCCGGAAAATAACGGTAGTCATGAGCCTCTTCCTTCGATCTCATGCCGTAGGTCTTGCCCTCGTTCGCGTTGTAGAGACGAGTTTCCTGGGTGATTTTGCCGCCGGATTCGACCACGCCAATTTGGCGGTCGATCTCGTATTCCAGAGCCTCGCGGATAAAACGGAAGGAATTCACATTCTTGACTTCGGTCTTGGTCCCAAACTCTTTTTGGCCACGCGGTCGCACGCTGACATTGGCGTCACAGCGCAAAGAACCTTCCTCCATGTTGACGTCACTGACGCCCGTGTACAGGATGATTTCTTTCAATCGCGCAAGGTATTCGTAAGCCTCCTCGGGCGATCCGATATCCGGCTCGCTGACGATTTCAATCAGCGGTACTCCGCTGCGGTTCAGATCGATGGCAGTCTTTTCCTGCGAATCGGGAAAGCCTTCGTGCAGACTCTTGCCGGCATCTTCTTCGAGGTGCAGACGCGTGATGCCAATCTTCTTGGTTCCGCCCCCGGCCGGGATTTGAATCCCTCCGTGCTCAGCGAGAGGCTTATCGTATTGGGAAATCTGATAGCCCTTCGGCAGATCGGGATAGAAATAATTTTTACGTGCAAAGATTGAGGTTTCATTTATCCGGCAATTGATTGCCATGGCCGCGAGCACGGCGAACTCCACCGCCTTGCGGTTCAGAACCGGCAAAGCACCTGGCAATCCGAGGCAGACGGGGCAGACGTTGCTGTTCGGAGGATCGCCGAAACGAGTCGAGCATGAGCAGAAGATCTTGCTTGCGGTCAGGAGCTGTACGTGTACCTCTAAACCAATGACCGGCTCATAGCGGGCGCGGGCCGATACAGAGGTGTCCGGCGTTGTGGCCATGTCGACGGATTATAAAGCTTGGCGGGATGCGAAAGG
>DATHJP010000700.1:0-2906 GCA_035489695.1 Terriglobales bacterium | reverse complement strand
CTGGCGCGGATGCTGGGCGGCCAATCGGAAGTCGCGCGCCAACACGCCGCCGCGCTCTTGAAGGACAACGGGCCGTCCTGATTCCACTCCCAACTGATGACAGTTCTCATGAAGTGGCACTGCGTCGGCATTACTGAGGAGTCCCTTGGATAAGCACCACTCAGTCGATAGTGAACCGTCGTTTCCCCTCACCCCTGACCCTCTCACCCGGGGAGCTGGTCATTACCCGCAAGTCGTATCGCTGGACGCCGCTGCCGTTTGGGCCGAATGGGAAGACCACCGCCTGACTGTCCCGAAGGGACAAGCGAAAATAGCCCAGCGTTTCAACGCTGGGTTTCCGAGCCGGAAGGAAACGAGTCCCGTCAGGGACGACAGAAGGTGTTTCGCTCATGGCACGTTTTCTTTCGCCCTTACAGGGCTCCGACGCGTTTGTTGGCCGTTGTCCCAGCGATGAATCGCTGTATCTGTTTAGCGAGGTCGCTGCCCAGGCGAACGGAGCGCGGACTTTAGTCCGCAGAAACGTGACCACGGCACAAACGCGCCCGCAAAACTCCAATGCCTCCTTCGCTCACCAACGCTCCTGCGGACTGAAGTCCGCGCTCCGTCGCTCCGTCGCCCGCGCGACGACCACGCTAAACACACACTTGGACTGAATTCCACGGCTACCATCATGGCCTCGCTCCGCGAGGCCTGCCGGCAAGATGCCGGGATTCTGTTTAGCGTGGTCACTGCTCAAGCGAACGGAGCGCGGACTCCAGTCCGCAGGGGTGTTGTCGAGCGAAGAAGGCATTGCAATTTTGCGGGCGCGTCTGTGCCGTGCTCACGTTGCTGCGGGATAAATCCCGCGCTCCCGCCGCGATCCTGGTTGGGACGCTAAACACGTACGATGCCGGCAGCACGTTGGGTTCGAGTTGAAGCCGCCGCAGCGCGACGGCGAAAAATCCCGCTCATACGGTTCCCAAATTCTGTTCATGCAACGGCAGGTGTTGAGTTGCTGAAATCGAGGAGTGGCGAGGGGGGCCGCAGGGCCGCATGAACTATCCTTTAAGTGCTTGACTTGCGGGGAATTTTCTGGGTACTGTCCGCGCTTGTAACCCGTCGGTGTGAGCAGCAACCAAATGGACATGCTACAAACTGTCCTCTACTGGGAGCCCTTGCGTGCCTGGGAGCACGGATTGAAGGAGAAGCCTATTCTGTGCCGGTGGAAAGAACCACGACTGACACTTCGCACCCATTACAACACAGGAACCAACCCCTATGAGTAATCACCCCCAAAACCAAATTCGATCAACGATTCGTCGTGCGTTGTACGGCATGCTGGGAATGCAGATGCTGGCTCTGCCGGTCGCACGGGCGCAGCTAGAGACCAATCAACCGGTCAAGATGGAAAAAACCGTGGTGACGGGTTCCTTGATCCCAACGGCGGAAACAGTCGGGCCGGCTCCTGTGGATATTGTCAGCGCTGAAAAGATTCAGCAAGTCGGGTCTCAAGACGTGCTTCTCACACTGAAAGCGCTCAGCGCAGCCTTCTCCGGCAATGGGAACATCGGTCAGGCCCTCAATAACGGAGGTTACGGGGAATCCTACATCGCCTTGCGCAATCTGCCGACATTGGTCCTCATTGATGGTCAGCGACTCAACATTTCACCGTTTAGCACTTTCGTGGGGACTTTTGCGCCGGACTTGAATCTGATTCCGGTGTCGATGATCGACCGGATCGAGGTGCTCAAAGACGGCGCCTCCACGATCTACGGCTCAGATGCCATTGGCGGCGTGATCAATATCATCACCAAGAAGGATTTCAACGGTGCGGAGTTGGACGCTCATTACGGCTTTGGCTTGGACAAGGGTAAGTACAATGAATACCGTTTTTCCGCTCTGGTCGGTTACAGCAAAAGTGGAACACGACTCGTTGCTGGTGGACAATATTACGGCGCCGACCCGATCTATGCCGGCGAACGCGGCATCGCCTCATTGAGCGCCACCGAGTTGGCAAATGCCGGCGTGCACGCTCCGAGTTATTTCAGCCCCTCCTTCCCGGGCAGAGTCGGCAATTTTATTCTGGCCGGTTCGCGACTTGCCATAGGAGCAACCAACGCCGCCGGCACCCCCATCGATATACCCGGGCTGCTCTTTCCGCCAGTTGTCGCCGGCGGCCCGTTCAATTCGGTGGCCGATTACAATCAGGCGGCTTTGCTTGATCCCATCTGGAGTGCCGCGCATCCCGGCCTGACGCCCTACATCCCGATCTCTTCAACGCCGAACGGCAGAACATTGGGAACGGCGTCCATTCTAAATACGACTGATCTCAGGCCCATCAGTCTGCAGCGGCAGGATAGGCGCACGGGGTTTGCCAACCTCGAACAGGACATTTTCGAGGATCACCTCACGGCCTATGCGCAGCTAATCTACTCGGAAAACGAGAGTTCCGGCCAGCTCGCGCCGGCGCCAATTCCGGCTCTTACCCTCTACAACCTGACGATTCCCGCTAACAATCCGGACAACGTATTCGGCATCACCCAGGGCACCGGCAGCACCAATGTCAACCTCGGAGTTCGCTCGCGCCTGATTGAAACCGGGAATCGAGTATTCGACTCAACCTCCAAGTTTTGGCACTTCGTCGGGGGGCTGAAAGGCAACGTGCTCGATGAGAAATATCACTACGATCTCAATGCCGCCTACAGCCAGACTACATCGGAGCAGACCCAGAACAGCGCAAGTTCCATCCTGCTCAACCAGGCGATGACTCCCGGAGCAGGCGGGTTGAGCCAATTAGGCGTGCCGATTTACAACATTTTGGCGCTGCCCGGTTTCAACAATCCCGCGACCATCAGCGCAGTTAAGGCTAGCGATGGCCAAACTGGCTTCTCCGATCTCTTCAACGCCGAACGGCAGAACATTGGGAA
>DATHJP010000699.1:0-2482 GCA_035489695.1 Terriglobales bacterium | reverse complement strand
ACCCTCTTGTTAACGCGGCCGACGGTGTTCGCGACGGGAGCCAACGAACCGGACAGGCAGATTTCCCGCATCCGGCTCTCGGACAAGACTTCACGCCTTCACCCACGCCACGTCGTGCCCAAGCCGGGTCAGGCGCACGAGCCCGAAGTACCCGTAGAGGTGCGAGAGTGGATAAGTCCCGCCCCTGCGTCGCCTGACCTTGTGCTTGTTGCGCAACCACCGGCGCAACCGCGTAGTGGTGTAGCTGTCGAGCGCCCGATACGCCTTGCTGATCGTGCCTACTTGGAAGTAGTTCGCCCAGCCGCGCAGCGCGCGATTCAACTTGCCCACCAACTCCGTGGTCCCTTGCCACGTCATCGAGACTGTCGTCAGCGTATGGATCTTCTCGACCATCCGCCGGATGCTCTTCTTTGACGGCCGGACACCCAGATAAGCCTGTCCCGTACTCGCCAAGTACATCCGTCCAAACGTGTACCCCAGGAAGTCGAACTCGCCTCCCGGTACCGTGCAGATCCGTGTCTTCTCCTCGTTGACCGTGAGCTTAAGCTTACCCATGAGCTCGCGCATTCGTTGCAAGGCCTCCTCGGCCTTGCCTTTCCTGCACAGAATCACGAGATCGTCAGCGTAGGTCACGATACGACTGCCAAGTCTCTTCTCCAGCCCGAGCTTCTTCCATCCCAGCACGAAGCGGCGCATGTACAGATTGGCCAACAACGGTGAGAGGGGTGAACCCTGCGGGATGCCGCACCCGCTGTCCTTAGCCTCGGTGGTGCGTGTCTTCCGGCCTCGATCGTCGGCTTCTTCCACGGCACATTCCAGCCACATCTTGATCAGATGCAGCACGCGCCGATCAACGATGCGCCGCGCCAGCGAGCGCATCAGTTCGGCGTGAGGAATGCTTCCGAAGTAGTCCGCGAGGTCGGCGTCTACGACTTCCCGGTGCCCGCGAATCAGCAGCTCTTCCACCTTAACCACCGCCTGTTGGGCATTGCGGCCCGGACGGTAGGCGTACTGCTCCGGTGGAAGATCGGCTTCAAAGATCGGTTCGAGCACCAGCAATGCTGCACTCATGCACACCCGATCACGCAAGGTCGAGATGCCCAGCGGTCGAAGCTTGCCATTGGCCTTCGGGATAAACACTCGTCTGATGGGGTCCGGTCGGTAGCTCTCCTCTCTGAGCGCAAGCGCCAGTTCACCGAGCCACCGCTCCACGCCATACGCCTCGACATCCGCAAACTCCTGTCCGTCCACACCTGGCGCGCCCTTGTTCGAGCGGCACTGCGCGTAGGCATGCGTCAGAATATCGTCACGGCTGATCTTGTCGTACAGGGCGTAGAAGCGGAAGCCCTGCTCTGCCTTCGCTTTCGCGTGTAACGCCGTCTGCAGCTTCTGAACACTCTTCGGAGTTGCTAGGTTGCCCAATCTCCAAGTCCCTTGCTGCTTGCTGCGTTCGTCTTGAACTGAGGTCCCTTCCCTCCACCGACATTACTCGGCTTCAGCGGTACTGCGAACCTCTCCGTCACCCCAGGGCGCCCGGCCCATCCCTCGCGGGCGTCCGGTTGGTCATCCCTAATCACGCCTTGGGGCTTCCCGTGTTGCGTGCGCTTTCCTTGTGTGCATGCTGTCGCCACTACCCCGGCGCAGCAACTGGGCTTACTGCTTCGCTCATTCACCCAGTCGTGCCAGCCTTCTCCGATAGGAGTGTCGGATCGGCCTGCGCATCGACCTTTTCGAGGCTTGCTCGGCGTTCACTCGCGTTACGGCCTGCACACTCGCGCTGTCACCAATTCGTGACACGCTTTCCGAAGGCTTCAGCTATTTTGTTTCCTCCATAGCTGCTCCGGTTGTTGCCGGCTGGAGCGGTTGCCGGGTGGGGCTTGCACCCACTGGAAAGCGCCGCCTTATCACGGCGCACCTCCGAAGCGGTCATAAAAACCCAAGGAAGCAGCCGTACATCCTCGAAGTTAAGCGGCGGCCGCGTTGAGCCGCGAGAAAACCGCGAACAACCCAGAACGCTCGATTACTGAATCACCTCGTCCGCGCGCACTAGGAGCGACTGCGGGATCGTGAGGCGGCAGCGCCTTGGCGGTCTTGAGGTTAATGATTAGTTGGATCTTGGTGGCCTGCTCGACAGGCGGATCGCCGGGCTTCGCACCCTTTAAGGATCTTGTCCACGAAAATGGCAGCGCGACGAAAGATCTCACGAACATCCACCCCGTAGCGTTCGGCAATAATTCGCCCTATGAACGTTAGCGCACCGACGACGGTCGGACTATGGCCTAGCTTTGTCAAGCCACCTCAATCGCCGAGACCGGCGTCTATCCCTGTGGCCAATAACCTTTCATCAGAGGCAAGCATGTGGCAAGTACTCAGTGAGTTGGGCGTGGTCTTTGTTATCGGAATGATCTTGCTGACGTACTTAGTCGTGCGCGAATCGACAGCAGCCGGTTGATCTTCTACAAAGCAGACAGTCAACGAGTCG
>DATHJP010000698.1:0-3428 GCA_035489695.1 Terriglobales bacterium | reverse complement strand
CACGTGCGTCATGTGGGTGAGGAATGAGCTTCCTGCGACGGTCGGGTAATGAAAGTCCTGGAATCCATATAGCAAAGCAAGCTGGTCTTTCCGGTTCAGTTGATAGTTGTATCCCGCCTGCGCTGAGGCTTGGCGGCTGTTGATCAAGCCGGCTGGGTTGTTCCCCATAAAATGCACCAGACCGTATCCCCCTGCCAGGGTGGCAGAAGAACGGGGCGTCAGGCTCTCAGTAATGTCAACCACCGCTGAGTTGATGATTCTCGGCTCTTGCCCAAGCGAGCCGAACTGTCCGGGACCAAAAATCCCACCTACTGCGCCGCCCAATACCCCTCCTCCCGTTCCGCCCACCCCCCCCACTCCGGACAGATAGGCGCCGGCCCCACCAAAGGAACCGTATCCAAACGTTCCTTCAGGCAAATAGCTGAAGCTGTCTCGCAGGGCCAGCTGACCGGTACGCCACAGGATTCGTTGCTCGCCATCCAGTTTGTGAATCTGATTAAGAGTCTTGTTGAACCCCGAATAAATGGCCGTGCCACCCGAATAATCCAGCCGAGTTTCGTAGCGTCTCCACATCCTTTGCAGCATCAGGCTTCCCACCGCCCGGGTGACTCCATGAATTGCCGAGTTTCCACTCGTCCCTCCCACGTTCGAATCCACCGACTCGCTGACGTGGACGCTGGGCACCAGGAAACTACGGGCCGCCGCGTGCGGTTCAAGCGAAGGAGTATCCAGCCCCGAAAGCGGGGGATTATCGTAGGTCTGTGGCGGCGGATTATCCTGGCCGAAAGCCGGTGCCGGAGCTGCAGTGTCCGCTGGTTGTTGAGAGCTGTCGCCGGGCTGCTGGCCGGCGTCCTGCGCCCAACCCACGCCAAGCGCTAACAAGAGGAACAGTGCTGTCCAGTAGCATCGCCATTTTTTCATCGCATGTTCCTCACGGGACAACAATGGTATCTCCCGGTTTCAAGCTGATGTTCTGCGCCACGTCGTCCCCTTTCACGACTTGCTTGTAATTGAAGGGTAGTTTCTGTTGCTTGCCGTTAGCGGTACGCAAGATGTATATGCCCTTGGTATTGGCGAATTGCGTGAACCCGGCCGTGGCCAGAGCCTGCAGTACGGTCATGTTCGGCAGCAGCGGCATCGCCCCCGTATGTAGTACCTCGCCCAGCACATAAACTCGCTGGCTGTTCATCTGGGTCACCACCACCGTCACCCGCGGGTCTGCCAGATATTTCTTTAGTTTTTCGGTAAGCGAGGATGCCAGTTGCATCGGTGTGAGCCCGGCGGCCTGCACGTCATCGAGCAGCGGCATCGAGATTTTCCCATCGGGACGTACCGGCAGAGTGTTCGTCAGCTCCGGCTCTTTCCAAACCGAGATATGCAAGTTGTCATCGGCGCCAATTACATAATCCGGACCAGCCACCGACACTGGTTCCTTTGACGGCGTTGGTTCCTTCGATTGACTTGCAGACGCCGCCGCCGGTTTTTCTTCTTGCTTAGCGTTGGCATTGTCCTGTGCCCATGTGCCGACCGAAACCAGCAGCAACAGCCCAATTCCAGAGATGAACCTTGCCTTCATACACTCTCCTGGGAGCTATGCTCCATTTCGCCGCATCCAATCTGTTTCAGCTTGTACAGCAGCGCCTTGTAGCTGATCTGCAGTTCCTGCGCCGCCCGGCGCCGATTCCACCGCGTCTTGCTCAATACTTTCAGGATGAGTTCCTTCTCTGCTTCGCGCGAAGCGGCTCGCGCTGCCTGCTTCAGAGAAACCCGTTCTCCATTGCCGGCGCGTTCCGACTTCATCAGCATGGCTCGCAAGCCGCCCATCGCCACCGATTCATCTCCCAGCGCGACAATGGCTTTGGCGGCATCTTCGAGTTCCCGGATATTGCCCGGCCAGGCATAGTCGTGAAAAAGTTGCTGGGTATGAGGACTTAACACCGGCGTGGGACGTTGGAAATCTTCCGCATATTTCGCCAGGAAGAGACTCATCAGTTCAGCAATGTCTTCTTTGCGTTGACGCAAAGGAGGTAAGCGCAAGCAAACCCCGCTAATCCGGTAATAGAGATCTTCGCGGAACCGCCCCGATTTCATCTCTGCTTCCAGATCGCGCACGCTGCCGCAGATCAGTCGCGCCCGCATTCGACGGTTCCCGTTTTCTCCCAGTTGGGGGAGTATCTCGAGCAGCTTCACCTGACAGGTGGAACTAAGATCTCCGATTTCCTCGAGAAAAATTGTCCCTTCCCGGAACAATGCGTCGCTCCCCGCGTTCTCAAAATTTTGCGCAGTAAGCGCTGCGCAGCCCACAATCCGGAACTCCTCCCTGCTGCGGGACGAGCTCTCATGAATCCTGCGCGCAATCGTTCGCTTGCCGGTTCCCAATTCAGCCAGCAGCAGTACTGGGACATCGCTTGACGCCAGCTCGCGGATCACCACTTCTACCGCGCGCATGCTGGGGCTCACAGCTTCCAGGAACATGGCGGGACTTAGGGTCCTTCCTGGAAGTTCATTCTTCGGAGGGAAATATGGGTCCATTTTGACCTATCCAGACGTTGGGAAAAGTACATCCATGTGGGATGCGCACTCGCACTTCACAGAGAAGCACGGCTGCTGCCATCCAGTGACTCTGCCTGAACCGTGAAAGACCAGCGTTTTAAGTTGTGTTTTCAATGGATTACAGAAAATATGCGCAAGAACATAAGAAACCTTGGGACCTCCACTAACCTACATCAACCGGCACAAAAGGGAAACTTTTTTCCTATCTGTGGCAGGCACATGCTGTGGCGACCTTGGCACTCTTTTGGGCTTAAGGTCCTAAGGGATTCCTGACATTGAAGATTATTGACAACTTGGAACTCTCAGGCCCGAGCAAAAACCCAGCTTCTTCCGCCGCGGCTGTACACACGATGGCGACCGCAGAAGAACTGCCCGCATCGGGCGCAGCTAGTGTCTTCTACGATCAGAATTCGTTGACGAATCTTTTGCGCACCCCAGTGGACGAACTACCCGGAGAAGCTTATCTCTGGTTGCTGCTGACCGCTTGTCACCATCATGACAGGATTTTGTTTTTCCGAGTTTGCACATTGACAAAGCCACCGTGATGATCTAAGTTAGCGCCCACAGTTACTACAGCTCGTAGTAGCTGACGAGCAGTTGCCTTTCTGGTCTTGGTTTTCGTCTGCCCCCAACGGAATGAGAACTGGCCCTGACAACGTCCGGTGAATAATTCATCAGACGTGATTAAAGAAAATATGGATTTCCGTTTCATGAGTTGTTACCCAGGGGAGAATCCGGCTTGAGAAGAGTACGTATTGTCCTTTATTTTTTGCTGATAAGCCTCATAACTGTTGTTGGCCAGGCGCAAGATTCAGGCAGCCAAAATTCTGCGGCCACATCAGCGTCGTCAACCTCCACACCCCCTAAAAAAGCAG
>DATHJP010000697.1:0-5269 GCA_035489695.1 Terriglobales bacterium | reverse complement strand
ATTCATTCCGAGCTCCTGGCTCCCGTGCAGGCCGCTGTTTTACGAAACGGCTGAGGTCGAGGCTTTTGTTCCACGCGCTAAAGCCCAAACCCTTTACTGCCGATGAAGATAGCGAGGACTGGAATATGCCGAAAGGCTAGGGCAATTCCTTGCTGGTAATGACACTTTTGTACCCCTTTATTGTCCTTCTGCCCATTTGCCATGGCCGGAAAGCCAAGCCAGAATAGGGTTTCAAAGCAACAACGACTACGGTTATGGACGAATCCCTGGAAACCGCCGTTTCCGCCATATCTCGCAGCAGGAAGTTTTCAGCTCGCGTGGCCTTGGTTGACCTGAAGGAATCGACCGGAAAAGTTTTGCGTGACTGCTTTAAACAGTTCGGAATTGAGAGCATGGTAGTAACTGACAACGCCGCGGAACGTCTCCCCAGGGAAAAATTCGAAGCTTGCGTACTGAAGCTCATTCCGGGAGCTGAAGTCGTCATGGAATCGGTGCGCCGATCAGCCTCGAATAGCAAAATGGTGATTTACGGGCTGGGTGGCAGCGCACAAGAAGCATTGCAGTATTCCAAGTACGGGATCAATGCAGTTTTTCACGAACCCGTGCAGCGCCCAGCAGTTCTCAAATTAGTACGGGCTACGCAAATGCTCGTGGCGCATGAATTTCGGCGCTATTTGCGCATTCCCGTGATTACGGAAATTTCCGTAGTCACCGCCGACAGCCGCCGCTTCACCGCCATCAGCCAGGAAATCAGCTCTGGCGGCATGTCCATTAAGAGCGACCAGGAAGTACCTCTCGACCAAGTGATTGAAATTTCATTTGCACTGCTTACATTGCCCCGCATTTGGGTCCGTGGCACGGTGTGCTGGGCAAAGCCTTCCACCAGAAACTTTGGCATCCGTTTCGATCTGCAGGATGAGCGCCGCCTGCGAATCAAAGAATGGATCGAAGGCTACCTGGCCGATTAGATGTCATCTTCTAATAGGTCGCGATATCAATCCTGCGATACAGCAACTCTGACAATTGTTAACCGATAACTCGGGTCATCACTGTATTGTCTCCGTCTTCCAGCCCGTCTACCCTGCAAAATGGGAATCCGTTCTGTAGAAGCAGGACGGCGACCTGGGATGAAAATCTGTCCGTACATAGGAGACATCACTCATGAATAATGATCGAGTGGAAGGCAAATGGAAACAGATGAAAGGTTCCCTTAAGTCGCGCTGGGGCAAGTTGACCGACGACGATCTCGACGTCATTGAGGGACAGAAGGATCAATTGGTCGGCAAAGTCCAGGAACGATATGGGATCGCCAAGGACGAGGCTCAAAAGCAAGTGGATGAATGGAACCGTATTAATCGAGATGCAGAAAATCAGGAGATTGAGGCGGAGCGGCAACGTAAGGCCAGCTAATCGTCAGATTCGCACCAGGAGCCGCATGGGCGGCTCCTTTTCTTTTTAGCGGTCATCTTCCTTCATGAATCCGCGCGGCACATGTAGAATCAAATTCAGCAATGGCCAGCGTTTCCCAACTAATCCAGATTGAACTTTACCCCCCGCCGCGTCAGGCGAAACCCGCATGGCTGAAGGCTAAAGCTCCGGTTGGTGAAAACTTTCATAACTTGAAGAAGCTGGCGCGCGGCCTGGGATTGCATACCGTTTGCGAGTCGGCGCAGTGTCCAAATATTGGTGAGTGTTGGAACCATCGCACCGCGACGTTTATGTTGCTGGGCGATATCTGCACCCGGCGGTGCGGATTCTGCGCCGTTCCCAAAGGCAAACCTGGACCGATCGATGGGGACGAACCGCGCCGTGTTGCGGAAGCGGTCGCGAAGTTGGGATTGAAGCACGCGGTTGTGACTAGCGTCAATCGCGATGACGATAACGTAGGCGGAGCGCGGATTTTCGCCGAGACCATTCGGCAGGTTCGTGAGCTTTCCCCCGAGTGTCGTATCGAAGTCCTGATTCCCGATTTCCAGGGTCTGGACGAAGCGCTGAAGATCGTCCTCGACGCGCGACCTGACGTTCTGAATCACAACACTGAGACAGTTCCACGCTTATATCGTGTGGTGCGCTCCGGCGCTCGCTACGAACGTACGCTGCGGCTGTTGGAGAATGCGAAGAAATTTTCTCCTGGGATGGTCACCAAGTCAGGCGTAATGGTCGGGCTGGGCGAGACCATTACCGAACTAGTCGAAGTATTTCGTGATCTTGGCGAGCGTGGGGTGGACATCCTGACGGTCGGCCAATACCTGCGCCCTTCGCGCGACCATCTTCCGATCGCGCGCTTCTATACTCCTGCTGAGTTTCAATACTTGAAAAGCGAAGCGCTGCGCTTCGGATTCCGTCATGTCGAGTCCGGCCCGCTGGTGCGCTCCAGTTATCATGCGCACGAGCAGGCCGAAGCGACTTCTGCTACAGCTATTACCTAACCAATTCAAAATCGACTACCAGACTCTGCAAGCATTCTGCCGCACCATGGCTGCATTCGGCTTGCAGTGGTAGGCCTCCTGAAACTCCGGCATGTTGGAGACCACGCCATTTACGCGCCATTTTCCTGGGGAATGAGGGTCCACTGTGACCAGCATGCGTGATAAAGCGTCGGTGCGATTCTGGCACCAGCCGTTGGCCCAGCCCAGAAAGAAGCGCTGCTGCGGGGTAAGCCCGTCAATTGCGGCGGGCTCCTTGCCGGCCAGTGTACTGAGAAGCGCCATATAAGCGATGCGCATACCGCCGTTATCGGCGACGTTTTCTCCCAACGTTAGAGGTCCGTTTACTTTCAGGTCGTCGATGGCGGTAAAGTTCGAGTACTCATCTGAAACGCATTTAGTGCGCTGCTCGAATTCTTTCTTATCTTGTTCCGTCCACCAGTTGCGCAAGTTTCCCTGGGCGTCAAATTGGCTGCCTTCGTCGTCGAAACCATGGGTAAGTTCATGGCCAATAACAGCACCAATGCCGCCGAAGTTCATGGCATCGTCAGAGTTGTTGTCGTAAAACGGAGGCTGCAAAATTCCTGCCGGGAAAGTGATGTTATTCAGTTGCGGGTTGTAACTGGCGTTCACGGTGCTCGGGGGATACGGCCAATCATTCTTATCCACCGGCTTGCCAATTTTATTTAGCTGACGCTGGAATTCGAATTCGTTCGCCCGCAATGAATTGCCTATTGCATCGCCGCGCGCAATCTTAAGAGGGCTGTAATCGCGCCATTTGTCGGGATATCCGATGCGATTGCTAATCGCCTGGAGTTTGACCAGCGCCTGTTTCTTGGTTTCTGGACTCATCCAGGAGAGACTTTGAATGTCCTCTCCCAAGGCTTTTTCCAAGGCCTGCACCATTTTTAGAGTGCGCTCTTTGCCCTCCGCGCCGAAGGTGAGTTCTACGTATTTCTGTCCCACCGCTTCTCCCAAATCGCCATTGGTATAGCGTACGCAACGCTTCCAGCGCGGGCTCAGCTCCTTGGTTCCGGCTAGAGTTTTGGAGAAGAAATTAAAGTTTTCATTCACGAACTTGGTGGGAAGCAGGGCGGCATTGCCGTGCACAACGTGCCAACGCAAGTAGGTCTTCCAGTCATCCAGAGAAGCAGTTTTCAGAACTGCGTCCATCTGTTTGAAGAACTCGGGTTCAGTTACATTCACGACTTGCGTGGCCGGCGCACCAATTCCCGTTAAATAAACGTTCCAATTAAAGTCAGGACTCAAGGCTGCGAGATCCTTGGCTTCGAGCTTGTGATACACCTTGGTGGGGTCACGGCGGCTGACTCGGTCCAAGGCTCCTTTTGCCAGCCCAGTCTCGATGTCCATTACCGATTTAGCTTCTGCAGCGGACTTAGTGGGACTATCGCCTAGCAATTCAAACATTTTCTGGACATGGTCCACATACTGCTTGCGCAGTTCCACGGACTTGGGGTCGTCTTTAACGTAGTAATCACGATCGGGCAGCGCCATTCCTCCCTGGTCGGCTTCTGCGATGGTCTGGGTCGCGTCCTTGAAATCCTGATCGGAGGTAAAGCTGAAAACAGCACCCACTGCCTGACGGTGAAGCCGAATGAGCTCTTTCGCCAAGTCTGCTTTAGACTTGAGGCCATCGATGGCATTGAATTCGTCTGCCAGAGGCTTCGTGCCCGTTGCTTCGATCGCGGCTTCATCAACGCAGGATTGATAATAGTCGCCGATTTTTTGTTCCACTGGGCTACGTTTGGAATCGTTTGCAGAGTACTTGTCCAGGATTCCGCGTACAGTTTGTTCGCCGCGTTCTTCCAACTCGTTGAAACGTCCCCAGCTGGAACGGTCGCCCGGGATTGGGTTCTGGGCTTGCCATTTGCTGCAAGCATATCCGTAAAAATCGGCGCAGGGATCGATACTCTTGTCGAGCATGTCGGCCGTAAAGCTGACATGCCCAGTTTTTGGCGGGCTGGCAGGAGCTCCGGATTGAGCCAGAGACAAACTCAGGAAAGCAACCAGGAGTAAAGAAAGTAAAGAAAGCACGAGTGAAGTAATTTTCAAAAAACGCATGGTTCCTCGCATAGAAAATCTCGTAGGACGCTTAGAAAAACTGCGATCAAGGGGACGGCAGGATGCTGGCTTGAGTCGAATCGAGCCCGGCCCCAAGGGATTTAGACGGTCCGCACAGGGAAACGTCACCCACAGGTACGGATGTATCAGGTCGCTAGTTCCTCAAAAAATCTTGAAATGGATAGTCAGATACCTTTTCGGATTTTCGCGTATCGACTTCACCAGTTGCCGGGTTTCGATCAGCATCTGATCGGCATTGTTGAACAGTGCTGGGTCGCGAAGCAGCTTGCCCGCGGTACCTTCCCCGGCCTCCAGTCGATCAGTGAGAACCGAGATCTTGTTCATGGTGTTCTGCAACTTTCTGGCAAACTCTTCGTCCTTCGTCATTATGCCCAGCGCTCCTTTGCCAGCGTTTACGTCATCCGTAAGTTTCTTCACGTTGGCGATGGTCTCGTTGGCGTTGTTGTAGAGTGCTGGGTCCTTGAGAAACTTGCCGGCGCTTCCTTTGCCGGCATTCAAGTCGTCGACCACCACATTCAGCTTGTCGATGGTGGCGTTGGCTTTGCGATAAAGCTCATCGTCATTAAACAGTTTGCCCAGGGTGCCTTCCCCGCGGGCGACCTGGTTAACCAATCCCTGAAATTCGGCGACTGTCGTGTTTAATTGCTTGTACAGCTTGTCATCGTAAATCAGCTTTCCGATGGATCCCTGGCCACTCTCGACAAAGGCGATGATGCGGTCAGCCCGCTTAAGCAGTGCAT
>DATHJP010000696.1:0-7057 GCA_035489695.1 Terriglobales bacterium | reverse complement strand
GGACGAAAGCGTGATTGCGCCGCTAATGGCTCCGATTGCGTTCGGAGCAAAAGTGACTTGGATCGTGCACGTCGCGTTTTGCGCAAGCGAACTGGGGCAGTCGTTAGTCTGGGAAAAGTCGCCGCTGGCATCAATGCTGCTGATAGTCAGATTGGTTTGGCCGGTGCTGGTGAGTATCACCGACTGCGGGGCACTGGGAGAGCCTCCGGGGCTGGCAACCTGTGGCGCGAAGCTTAAGCTGCTTACAGAAAAGCTTACCTGTGCGACTTTCACACACGCCGGAAGAATACTTAACACTGCCAAAGTAAAAGCCAGCTTGGAATGCCGGTTCCAGATCATTGTGGTTCTCCCTTTTCTGCAAGATGAGGACAGAGCTGTTGCGTTGCGGTAGTCACAGTAACTGCGCGATTGTCGAGGGTTGCAGGCAGAGGATTGAAAGGCCTGTCACGAAGGGTGGAGTCGAAGAAAGCTGTGACGTGGTTGCGGATCGCGGCTACGGTTCTGGCAGATCCGGCCGCACCTGGTGCCACTGCCATTCCCGGAAACGCTTGTCCGAACCAGACGGCGTCAGACGGTGTCAGATGCTGGGCGCCTCGAAGATTCACCGCGAGGCGGATGCCGCGGAGATTGTTCCACAATCTGCACTCGTCCTGGTTCCATTGCTGGCGCCCGGCGGCCAGCAAGAGGACGGGCTTGGCGGTTCCTGTGGCCGATTCATCGGAGATCACTCCGTCAATCCAAACCGCGGCGCGGATCCGCGACTCGTGCTGCAAAATGCTGAGCGCGATTTCTCCTCCGAGCGAATGTCCCATCACGCCAATGCGCGTGAGGTCGAGCCGGTTGTGAAAAGGTCCGCCAAGAGTCGTATCCACCCGCCAGAGTTCATTCAGCACGAACTCTACGTCGGCCAAACGGGCGGAGCGAATGGAAGCTACAGAGTCAACCTCAGCGTGCAACGTTTGTGGTGCGAGATAACTTCCGAATGCGGAGGTGATCAAGCGACCATCGGGAAACTCGACGGCCGTGCTCTCGTGCGTGTGAGCGATGGAGACAACAACGTAGCCACGGCTGGCCAGCTCTTCGAAAAGAAATGTGGCGTCGGTGAACATTCCGGTGAAGCCGTGCGAAAACACAATTACCGGGTGAACACCGGGAGCCACTGGTGCGTCGGCACAGCTGTTGGTCTTCACTGTGGGAAGCGGAATGCCAGACATATGGGCGAGGTAGGCCCAGACTTTCGGCGACGCATAGTCAGCGCGCACGCATGCACCTGGAAGTGCCGGATACCAGAACCGGACCATCAGTTCCCGCTTTGCCCCGGTGGAGACGAACGGATCGTTCCGCATTGTGTCCACCAGGCGCATTGCCATAGTCCCGACCTTTTCGGGTCCAGTCGGTGGGGGTGCGGCTGCCGAGGCAGAGGGCACGGCGAGCCACAGTGCCGCGCCCATTGCCAAGAACGTTTTCGTTGCAAGAGACATTGCTATCTCCTCGGGGCGGTTACATTCGGTTAGCGTCGACGGTCAAGATCGCCGGTAGAGCTGTTCCGTCGGGCAGGGTAACTGACTCGAAAACTCCTCGAATCAGTCTTCCGTTATTAACGAATACGGACGAGATGGTCGAAGTTCGGACCAAATTACCGGACGTGTCGTAAACATTCGCAACCAGCAAACTTGTGCAGTCGTGGTTGACGGTCAGCGTTCCAGTGATGGTTTCATGCGCGAAGACGCCGCCCACGCTTCTGTCCTGGCTTCCGGTGGTGCTTCCGTTCAGTTGGAAGGTGATTAAACCGACGGCGGCAACCGGCGCCGCGCCGGTAGGCAGGATGAGAGTCCCGGTGGTAGTGAACGCGTAAGTACCAGCTGCAGTAGCGTTTGAGCAGACTGCGTGAAGGCCTGGTGCTGCAAGAAGCAGGAAGAGGCCAAGAGTCGTTAAAGCTTTTACACTTTTCATGATCTTCTCCTTGCTATCGGGGGCGTCGGGGCTTGGTTCGCCCGTCTAAGGCAAGAGTTCTACCTGCTGCCGGTGGCGAAAGTCATGAGGAAGGTGTGAGGTTGCAGTGAAGTTTTGGCGAGGTGTGGCGTTCCGATTTTGATGGGCCGTTGACCCGATCCTGTATATAATTCCGCAACTTAGCTTTTCCGGAGGAGGTCGTGGACAACGACTTCCGCGTTGGACCCTGGCTGGTCCAACCCAGTCTGAACAGCATCTCCGAGAACGGCACGTCCACTCGCCTGGAGCCCAAGGTGATGGAGGTACTGGTGTGCCTCTCCAACCGTGCCGGCGAATCCATAACTAAAGAAGAACTGCTGCAAACCGTGTGGCCGGATACGTTCGTCTCCGACGACGTGCTCAAGCGCTCCATCTCCGAGCTACGTCGCGTCTTTGGTGATGATGCCCACGAATCCAGATTTATAGAGACCATCCCTAAACGGGGATATCGGTTAGTGGCGCCTGTTAAGCCGGCGAACGGAACCTTACCGGCGGATTTCGAAAAATCGCAGACGCTAAAAATCGAAGCACCTCAGGCACAACCGGCAAACCGAAAGTGGAAGGTCGGCCTCATCGCGCTTGGCATTGTCGTGGTTGTATGTGGGTTGCTTCTTGCCTTGAATGTTGCTGGCATTGGAGGGCGGCTATTCGGCAAAAGTACTCCAGGGGTTATTCGTTCCTTAGCCGTCCTGCCGCTTCAAAATCTCTCCGGCGATCCGTCTCAAGACTACTTCGCCGATGGGATGACCGAGGAGTTGATTACTGATCTATCGCAGATCAGCGCGTTAAAGGTAATCTCACGCACCTCGATCATGCGCTACAAGAACACCAATCGTCCGCTTCCGGACATCGCACGCGAGTTGGGAGTCGAGGGAATCGTCGAAGGTTCCGTCCTGCGCTCGGCAGATAGAGTACGTATAACGGCGCAGCTCATCTATGCGCCACAGGACAAGAATATCTGGGCTCAGAGTTACGAGCGTGACCTCCATGATGTGCTCACACTGCAAAGCACGGTGGCCAGCACCATCGCGGATGCCATTCGAGTGCAAATGACGCCGAGCGAACAGGCGCAGTTAAAGGTCTCACGGCCTGTCAATCTGGCAGCGCACGAAGCCTATTTGCAGGGGCAGTACCACTTGCAAAAAGCGGTGGATGCGCAATTCAGGAAGGGCAAGGAGACACTAAATGCAATGGAAGCTCGAAGAGCCGAAGAGTATTTCCGCTTGGCCATCCGACAAGACCCTGATTACGCTCCTCCATATGTTGGACTCTGGGAAGCGGGGGGGAATGGTCCTTCCCCTGCGGATTGGGGAGCAGCGGCGAAGCCGATGCTGTTAAAGGCGTTGCAAATCGACGAATCGCTTGCGGAGGCGCACCGGGGCTTGGCTGGAGTTCTGCGTTGTGAGTTGGATTGGAAAGGTGCGGAAAAGGAGTATCTACGGGCAATCCAGCTCGAACCTAGTAATGTGAATGCCCATGCCGATTACGCGAGTCTGCTGTCCAGCTCAGAAGGACGAGTCGAGGAGGCCACGCGGGAGTTCGAAGTGGCGCAAAGACTGGATCCCAAGAATGACCATATGGCTGACGCGTTCTTCGAGATGCGGCAGTATGACCGTGCGATCGAACTGTACCAGAGCCAATCACAAGTGAGGCCCAGCGACTTCGGTCCGCACATGCAGCTCGCATACCTCTACGCGCTAACCGGCCGGCATGGGGCAGCGATTTCCGAATGGCAGAAGATGGCAACGCTCCTGGAATATAAAGAGATGGCCGAGGCCATCGGGCGTGCCTACAAAGCTGCTGGGTATGAGAACGCGCTACGAGTGTTTGCGAAGCAATTGGAGGGTTACTCGCGAAAAACTTACATTCCGCCTTGGTTCATAGCTTCCCTTTATGAATACATGGGGGACAAAGACCAGGCGTTCGCGTGGTTGGAAAAAGCATATAAATCCAGGGATGGCACCGACAGTTTGTTTGATCCCATGTGGGACCCCCTGCGCTCGGATCCCAGATTCAAAGACTTGCTGCGTCGCGTCGGGCTGCCGAAGTCAAGCGCTGGATAGCCGAGTGCGTGTTTTGTGATGGAGAAGTCATGACTGGCGACTTCCGAGTTGGGCCCTGGCTGGTTCGACCGAGCCTCAACAGCATCTCTCAGAATGGCACCTCCGATCGGGTCGAGCGGAAGGTGATGGAGGTGCTGGTTTGCCTTGCCGAGCACTCCGGCGAGGCCGTTCCCAAAGAAAAACTTCTTCAGACAGTTTGGCCGGACACTTTCGTGTCGGATGACGTGCTCAAGCGATCGGTTTCGGAACTGCGACGCGTGTTTGGAGACGATGCTCATGAATCCAGAATCATAGAGACCATCCCCAAGCGGGGTTATCGGTTGGTCGCGCCCGTAGAGCTGGTGAATGGGTCTGATCGCTTAGTGCTCGCATTGGAACGCATCGAGAGTCAGAATGAAGTCAGGAGAGCTCCCAGGAAATTCTGGATCGCGTTATGCGCGATTGTCGGAGGACTTCTGTTTTTCGGTGTGCTGATCGGATTGAACGTGGCTGGACTCAGAGACCGCATAGGTCTTCAAAGCGCTGCCCCTTCCATCCATTCGTTGGCGGTTCTGCCTCTTGCGAGTTTGTCCAGCGATCCCGCACAAGAGTATTTTGCTGACGGAGTCACTGATGCGCTGATCACTGATCTGGCACACATCAGTGCCTTGAGAGTTGTCTCCCGAACGACGATGATGCGCTACAGGAAAACCGACAAACCTCTGCCGCAAATCGCGCGTGAGCTGAACGTCGATGGAATTGTGGAAGGCACGGTTCAGCGCTCCGGCGAGCGTGTTCGAATTACAGCACAGCTAATCTATGGGCCCGGCGACCAGCATCTTTGGGCGCAAAGCTTTGAGCGCGATGTGAAGGACATGCTGGCCTTGCAGAGTGCGGTTGCTAGCGAGATCGCGAATGAGATCCAAGTCAAGATCACGCCGGACGAGCAGGTACGGTTGAAGAGCGCACGGCCGGTCAATCCCAAAGCGTTGGATGCATATGTCGAGGCCCGATACCACCTGGACCAAGCCGGCAAACTTGAGTATTACAAAGACAAGCAAGAGATACAGAAGGAAGAGTTCCGCAAGGCAGTCTCCTACCTCGACCAGGCGGTTAAGGAAGACCCCGGCTATATACCCCCGTACGTTTCATATTTCGATGCTGTGGACGCTACGAACATTTCAGGTCTTGAACTTTTGCCTGTGGCAAAGGCTGCTTTGACTAAAGCGTTGGAATTGGACGAACGCAATGTAGAGGCGCATCTTGCACTGGCCAGATTGCTTATGCAGTTCGAGTACGATTGGCCGGGTGCGGAGCAACAGTACAAAAGGGCGATCGGACTTAGTCCTAACTCGGCCGAGGCGCACTATCAATATTCTGAATACTTAGAGAACATAGGACGCAACAAAGAGGGAGACAAGGAACGAGATCTGGCGCAAGCGCTTGATCCAGCGCACGACTACTCTGCAGATGCTGGCGTTCACCGGCTCGGAAATACCCTGGACCAGGATAGACAGGTTCTCGAAGAGAGAGCACCCAATGATCCATTCGCACTGGGGGTACTCGGGAAAGAATATGCCGTTGCTGGAAGGTACAAAGAATCTGTCGAGATGTGGGAAAGATGTCTCGCTTTGTATGGCTGGCACGACCAGGTGAACGTGCTGAAGCGGGCCGACGCAAAACATGGTCCCAAGTTTGCGTTAGAAGAATGGATGCGAGCGAGTGAGGAATACTCAAGGAGACGCGATGATTGGCCTGTTGTTGCGATGGCTTTCACCTACAGCAGTCTCGGCAACAAAGATCGCGCATTCGCTTGGCTGGACAAGGCTGTTGCGCAGAGGAACTGGTGCATTATCTACCTCAAGCTCGATGAAGTGTGGAATCCAGTCCGCTCGGATCCCCGATTTAGCGACCTGCTGCGCCGGGTTGGGCTGCCGCAGTAACTCTGAAAGCCTGGGCTAGGGCGCATCGCAAAGTTTCAGTTCATAGTCGCGAGACAAAGGATGATATTCACTTGGCTGGCAGAAACACCTACGTAGCCGTCGGCTTCATCTTGTTGGCGGGCGCGTACGCTCTTGCGCAAACCCAAACCACCGGCCGCATCGCGGGAACGGTGAGAGATTCGCAAGCCGCAGTCATCGCGGGCGCTCAAGTTGTCATTGAAAATCCTGCCACTGCTTACCGGCGCTCAGTAACCACAGATGATGCTGGAAACTATTCTGTTTCGCTGCTTCCACCTGCCGATTATGAGGTCAGCATTCAGGCGAATGGCTTCACTGCCGCTGCGTTCCACAATGTTTCTATAGGGCTAGCGGAAACCACCACAATTAATGCGGTCCTGCAGGTCGCGAGAAGCAGTGTCGAAGTCACGGTTACGGATGCGCCGCCGCTGATACGCACCGACAGCTCTGAGTTGGGGGCAACGCTCGACTCTCACAGTGTGAGCAGCTTGCCCTTGCCCACACGCAATGTACTGCAACTACTGACCACCGCGCCCGGAGTCAGTGCCCCACTGACTAATAACAGCGCCATCGGCCGCAACTCACCAAACGTCTCTGTGGACGGGGCGCGTGTGACCCAAAACAGCTATGTGATTAATGGCGTAGATGCGAACAACATCGCCCTGCACGATTTTGCCGACCTCGCCGTGCCTGCTCCGGAGAGCGTGAGCGAAGTAAGAGTACAAACTGCTATGTACGACGCTTCGGTTGGGGGCGCCGGAGGCGGTACGGTGCAGGTGGTTACAAAAAGCGGCAGCAACTCCCTGCATGGCGGCGCGTACGAATACTTCCGCAACGAAGTATTCAATGCGAATGACCCTAATTTGAAAGCAGTGGGATTGGGACGTCCAGAGATGAGGCGCAACGTTTATGGCGCGGCGCTGGGCGGTCCCTTGCGCAAAGGCAAAGCATTTTTCTTCGCTTCTTACCAGGGCACGCGCGAGGCGAATGGCGCTACGGCACAAAGCCTATATAAGAATGTGTTGATCGATCCTCAACTGACCAATGATCGCTCTGAATCTA
>DATHJP010000695.1:0-8725 GCA_035489695.1 Terriglobales bacterium | reverse complement strand
CGCGAAATTGTATTTTCTTCCACGCGCGGGGGACCGGAGAGCTTGTGGAGAGTTTGGGCTTCCGGAGGTGATCCTAGACCCGTTGCGGGTCCAATGGGTGAGGGAGGTTGGCCGTCGATTCCTCCAAAGGGTGACCAGTTGGTTTATCACCAGGTGGTTGCCAAGTTCAACATTTGGCGCCTTGACTTGCGGGACGCAAAACATCATCAAAGGCCACCCCTCGCCGTGGTTTCGGAGAAGGGCGACAAGATGCGTCCCGATCTATCTCCTGATGGAAAAAAGATTGCCTTCGAGTCGAATCGCCTTGGCTTCTGGGATATCTGGACATGCGCCACTGACGGATCAAATTGTGACCAGCTTACTTCTCTGCATGGAACCGCGGGACGAGCACGATGGTCGCCCAACGGACGCTACATTGCCTTCGAATTTCACCCCAAAGAGCAAAGCGAGATTTACGTAGTCGAAGTACCTGGTGGCACTCCTCGACTCCTGCCCACCATTCCCGGTGCGGATAATCTTTCTCCCAGTTGGTCGCGCGACGGCCAATGGATTTACTTCGCTTCCAAACGTGGCAGTGAACCCTTTCAGCTTTGGAAGATGCGCGTGCAAGGCGGACAGCCGATCAAGCTAACTAAGAACGGTGGAATTTCCGGAGTCGAATCTCTCGATGGACGATTTCTTTATTACTCCAAGTACGAAGCGGGCGGTGTGTGGAGAATGCCCCTGGGCGGCGGGGATGAAACTCAAGTGTTGGAGGAGGTTCGGGGCGGCAGTTGGCCGAATTGGGGGCTCACCGCTGATGGCATTTACTTCCTCAGATTCGATAAGTCGCCTCACGCGACAATTCAGCTCTTAGATTTTGCGACTCACAAAATCATTCCTATCTGGACGCTGGAGAAAGAGCCTGGTTGGGGGATGACCATGTCTCGCGACGGCAAATCCATTCTCTACGTACAGGATGAATTCGCGGAATCGAACATCATGCTGGTGAAAAATTTCCGATGAGAGTGCATCGTGGTCTGCGAATGCTAGACTCTTTAGGATCACATGGGCCTGCGCCGGTTGTTTCCGCTGTTAATCTGTCTTGCGAGTAGTTCTCTCACTTCGCTTGCGGCGTCTCACAATCTAGTTCTAATCACGCTCGACACGACCCGGGCTGACCGCATGGGGTTTCTGGGTTCAAAGCGTGGACTGACTCCAAATTTGGACGCTTTGTCGCAACACAGCGTGGTGTTCACCCGCGCCTACTCTCAAGCTCCTCTTACCACTTCTTCTCACGCAACCATACTGACGGGGACGTATCCGCAATTCCACAGAGTAGCCGGGCCCGAAGTGCCACTGGCGAAAGGTCTTCCTTACCTTCCTGCGATCATGCGAGAGCACGGCTACTCGACTGCGGCGTTTGTCAGTTCGGTGATCCTGGACCCGCGAGGAGGCGGTCACGGGTTTGACCGTGGATTTGGCACGTACGATGCCGGTTTTCGAAGCATGCGTCCCGGGGAGGATCGCTACAAAACTGTGGAGCGGCGTGGCGGCGAAGTTGTAGCTCGTGCTACGGCGTGGCTGAATGGACATCAGGGAAAGCCGTTCTTCATTTGGATCCATTTATTCGATCCGCACGCGCCTTATGAACCGCCGGAGCCTTTCAAGAGCCGCTATGCTTCCGAGCTCTACGATGGAGAGATCGCGTATGAGGACTCCGTGGTTGGCAAATTCCTCGACGAACTTCGGGCCCGGGGTTTGTACGATGACGCGATCATTGTGGCGATGGCCGATCACGGTGAGGCCCTCGGAGAACACGGTGAGCGCGGGCATGGAATTTTTCTCTATGACCCAACCATCCACGTGCCGCTGCTTATCAAGCTGCCGCGAGCGCGCTCAGGCGGAGAGAGAATTGAAGCTCGCGCCGGACTCGTGGACGTTATGCCCACGATTTTGGAGGTTCTGGGATTTCCCATCCCTCGGGCGGTTCAAGGGAAATCGCTTCTCCATCTAAAGGCGAGGATACCTTCCGAGCGTGCGATCTATTCTGAAACTGACTATCCGCATCAATTCGGTTGGAGTTCGTTGCGCTCCTTGCGGAGTGGTAAATATCTGTTCATTTCGGCGCCACGCAAAGAGCTGTACGAGGAAAAAACCGATCCCGCATCGGAACATGATGTGGCCTCTAAATTCGGTGGTGTGACCAGCACGCTGTCCGCCGCATTGGACAAGTTTCGACAACAGACCGGGAGTTCGGCCGCCAAATCAGCGACTAGCTTTGATCCGCAACAGGCACAGCGACTGCGTGCCCTGGGATACCTTTCTTCTGGCGACCATGCTTCGACTAGCACGCAAACCGTCAGCGGTATGGATCCCAAGGACAAGATCGAGATCGCCAACCAGATGACGGAGGCAAACCTCGAGATGGAGGACGGTCGTCTTCAAGAGGCAATCGCAAAACTGCAGGACGTGATTGCGAGGGACAGTAGGTTTTCGCCGGCCTATACCACACTCGGCGAGATTCTCAGCTCGATGGGCGATCTGACCCGGGCAATACCGGTCCTCAGCAAGGCAGTAGAACTTCGGCCCGAGTCTGTATCCGCGCATTATGCGCTGGGAATGGCGCTTTTTCAGGCAGGCGATTTGAAGAATGCGACGCCACAATTTGAGGCAGCCGTCGCTCACAACCCAACTTCGGCAGAAATGCACTACTCTCTCGCTGCGATCTATGTGCGTACCGACCGCATGGACGATGCGCGGAAAGAATTGCAGAAGTCCCTCGCGATCAAACCAGACTTTTACGACGCGAATCTGATGCTTGGACACATTTTTGTGGTGCAAAAGAAACCAATACTGGCAGTTCCCTATCTTCAAAAAGCATCCAGATCAAAGCCGGGCGTACCCGATCCCCACCGATTTCTGGCCGATGCTTTTACTCAGCTCGGCCAAAAAAAACAGGCGGAGCGGGAGCGCGACCTGGCACAGAGCAATCGTCCGAGATGATCTCAAGTTTAATTTTCGGAAGACGCTAAAATAAAAAACCCACTGGCCGAAGCCAGTGGGCTGTGTTATTTCGGAAGGCGCTGTTACTGCAGCAACGCGCCTCCGAACACGTCCTGAACGTTGTTGGTGCCAGTCGTCGTGTCCATCCAGACGGCATAGAAAGTCCTGCCGGTAGTGACGCTGGTGCGGTAATCCCCCATAAAGCCGCCGCCAAAACCGTCATTCAACGGATTTGACTGCTTATTGGAGAGAAGGTGCGCTGGAGTGAAGCTGGTTCCGCTGTTGTTAGAGACGGCAAACATCGGCTGATATTTTACGTTCGCGGGATCGTTGCGACGATCCAGCCAACTAGCGATGACCTTCCCGTGCAGAGTACTTACCCATGGAAAGAACTGGTCGCCCGAAGCCGACGATACGACGGTGCCCGCGTTCCAGGTGACTCCACCATCGAGGGAAGCACGCATCATGGTCTGCATTTTCGTACCAGCCCAATTGTAGTAGACGATGTAGACCTTCGCGGTCGCACCGCTGCCGACGACCTCTACCGCTGGAATTTCACTTACGCGTTCGCTGGTATTTGGCAAGCAACCATAAAACGCGCCGCAATTATCTGGGGCCAGATTGGTAGTGAAGGCAGCCGCCGCAGGAGTCCAGGTAAGACCGCCATCCAGCGACTTGGAGAACATGACACTGGTGGTGGTGCCGCCACAGTCGCCGGCAGGGCCGTTGGCTGGGCATCGAATCCAAGTCACGTATACGGCGCCGTCCGCGCCAATGCCGAGATCGGTGAATTGATCGACAAATGTTGGGTAGTGCTGGCGGGTGTCTACCAGTTTGCTCGTCCACGTGTGGCCCTGGTCGCTGGAGACCGAGACACTAATCTGGCTGTCGCTGTTGGAAGCGAACTGAGTCCCGGAGTAGTAGATGTTGTTCACAAACGGGCTGGTTGGGCTGTGATCAACTTCCATCCAATCCTTGTCAGCGAGGTAGCCGAGCAGAGGACCGGTCACTGTGATGGGAGCTCCCCAGCTAGTGCCGTCGTTGGTGGATATGAAGATTTTGAAACTTCCACCCTGAATACCGCCCGCGAATGTGTTGCCGAGCCGGTCATATCCGACCACGGGATCGCCCTGGCCACCGCTGCCCGGTGAACAGGTGTGATTCCAAGTGGAACCGCCGTTTGTGCTGGCATAGAAGCCCTGAATGTTGCCGCAGTTATAGTCATTGGCGCCGCTCAAGAGTTTGAGCCCGCTGAGCGGACTCACGGCCACCGGACTCTCGTTCGACGGCTGTCCGCCGCTGGAGGCCCGCACCGGCGTGAATACGCAGGGAGCAGGACTGCATGTGAGATCTGGGTTATTGGTTACATCATTGGATGAATTAGCCGCGGGGAGTTGTATCCGCCCGGCTTGAATTGCACGAGCGCTGAGCACGCCCCCGGAATACGGAAGTTTTTCGAGGACCTGGGCGCTGAGCATTGGTGTCAACAGTGCCACCAATACGAAGGCCGAGATCAGGGTCACAATTACGCGAGAGTTTCTGTTCAAGTTACCCTCCATCATGTGCTAGTGGATTTTTTCCTGGGGCTTAGGGACTGGGCGCTTGGTCGAGAAAGGGACTGGTATCCAGAACGATATTCCAGGAACTAGCGTGGGTCGAACCTTATCGTCCCCGGTCGTGCATGTCAACCTAAAGAAACGCACAGGAGTAATTGGTCTCTGGAAGATGGTTTTCAGGAGTTGATGAGAATTTTGCTTTCAGCAAGCGAGCAGAATTGATCCATTTCTTTGAGGCGATTGCGCTGCGTGAGAGAGTCTATGCGGCTTTTGTCTTCTTCCTTCGCGGAGATCGGGCACGACTGATTTGTCCGAAGTCTGTCAGGTCGGTAACGGCGGTGATCAATGCAGCCTGCGCCAAAAAAAAAGACTTTTCGCGGTCATGGCGAAAGCCCATGAACTCAGGCATGGTGGCAGTCATGGCGGCGAGTCCCAAATCGATTCTGCCGTGATTGCGGAAGCTGATAACTTTTTTCACGCCGCCGGGATAATCTGTAAGGAGAGAAGTAGCCAACTCCGCTCCGCCACAAACGAATGCGCCCAATGCGGCGCGTTTATTTCGAGACCAATAGAAAGCTCCGGTCAGCAGGAACGCTCCGGCATTGACGTAGTCCACAACGGCATGTGCCTTGGGTGAGATGATCTTAGGCATGCGCTTGGTCAGCACGTGGGTCGCTCTGGTGAGGATTGGCATAGTCTCTTCCTTCTTCCTGCAATTTCTTGGGCGGATGGTTAACGCGACGTAAAAATCCCCGCCACGCCATAGCCGACTGCAGCTGCCACTGCGGCCGCGATTCCGGAAGCCAGTAGAACGTGTTCGCGGGCATTTTTCTTTACATCCAAAGAATCGCGGACGTGGTCCTTCAACTCGTGTACGGATGAGTGCAAACGCCGCCGTTGGTCGGCAGCGCGCAATTCGAGTTCGTGAGTGGGAAGCGTGTTCATACGGGGTCTCCTGCCTCACTTTGAATCCAGATTTTGTCCGCCTTAAGAACTTCCATGGTTTTCCTGGGAAACAATCCCTTGGAATGGAACTCTCGAAGGGCCAGCCAACCGAGTACTCCACCGCCGATGGACCAGAGTAGACCGACCGTGAGGAAGGCAAGGAACCAGCGATATGGATTATCCCAGAACGCGACCGCAACCAATCCGACGACAGCGAGAGTAAGTAACAGGTATGCGGTGGTCAGCAACAGCACGGCGATCGCAGCCAGAGGCACGGCTGTTTTCCACGCATCCAGAGTTTCTCGCAGCTCGGACTTGAACATTTCGACGCGAGTCTGAACGAAATCCTTGATTTCGTCTTTGATCTCAGCAACGATCGCTGCCAGATTTCTGGTGTGGTTTTCTGCGTATCGGGTTTCATTCATAGCGGCTGGACCTCCAAACTCGGAGAAAGATACCTGCGACAAAAGCGGCGCCCGCAACCGCAGCGATGAGATGAAGAGGATATTTGTCGACCACAAAACGAGCGCGAGTCCGGGCCTTTCGCGCCAATTCTTCAGACTTCCACTTACTGCGCTCGTAGGCATCCGTAATGCCCGCCTGCACTCGCTCGTATCCGGCGGAGATACGTTGCCCGATCTCGTCGAGAGCTTGCGAGGCTCGGTCGGTGACGTCGTCAACTTTCTGTTCGGACACGCGCTTCCATGCAATAACCTTGCCGGACGAACTCTGCTCCGGGTTGACGGACTGGACGCGGCTTGCTGAGTTGTTGGCCGGATTGGTCGTGCTTTGCTGACGGTCAGGCTTTTGTCGAGTGCTTGGCTCTGGCATATTCGTTTTTGCCCCTTGACGGCTCTTACCGGGTGAACTCACTGGCAGACGGTACTTGGATGGCAGGAACGGAGTGTGTGGTTTTACAAATAGACCTCATTTTGCCAGGGTGAGAGCTCAAGGATAACTATCGCTACTACTTTGTTTTAGGAAGATCGAGTCGGTTACTCAGGCCAGCTCGGGGGGACTTAAGATGGCGACTTAATATATGGAGGCGGCGTGCGATCGACCGATCCGTGCCGATCCGATGTCCAGAAGTCAGTGCTGCGGGATGTTGTGTAAGCCTGAGGTTTTGTCTGGCTGTGGGAGATTCGGCTCCAAGTATGCGTCCAAATATGCAAGAATCTTGCACTTTAGCATAAGCATTCACCCATAAAGCATTGATAATTCGTGAGTAGCTTGACCTTAGTTTGGCCCGGAAGCTGCTATATGTCATCTGCAACCTCTCCCGCCCTGTAGGTGTGTTCCCAGAATCCCAATTGTAGGAGTCATAGCATGTGGGTCAAGCTTGGGTCTTGGTTAGTTGTAGTGCTGCTGATGTTAGCTTTGGTGGGTTGCGGAGGTAGTTCCACGAGTGCGCCTCCACCGACTAAAGCCGCATTGACGTCGATTGCGGTCACTCCGGCCGCCTCCACCATTGCTTTCGGGTCGACGCAGCAATTTACGGCGACTGGCAAATATAGCGACGGCACATCGAAGGACATCAGCTCGACGGTTAGCTGGGCATCTTCTGCCAACACCGTCGCCGGCATCAGCGGCACCGGTCTGGCAACACCGGTCAAGGGCGGACAAGTCACGATCACTGCCACCTCTGGCGCAATCAGCGGATCCACAACCCTCACTATTACCACAGGGCTAAGCTCGATCGCAGTCAGCAGCAGTGCTTCCGGAATCAATGTGGGACAAACGACGCAATTCACCGCCATCGGCAGCTACGCGGACGGCACCACCAAAGATCTTACTTCAAGCGTGATCTGGACTTCGTCAGCTCCGACCGTGGCCTCGATCAGCGGTTCCGGCTTAGCCTCGGGATTAAAAGGCGGACAAGCCAGCATGATGGCGACCTCAGGGTCGGTCAACAACTCGAGCACGCTGACGGTTACGGCACTGCTCTCATCGATTTCTGTCACTCCTTCCTCACCGGGAGTATTTGTGGGATCGACGCTGCAATTTGCTGCGACCGGAACCTATAACGACGGTACTACGAAGAATCTGACTTCGAGCGTGGCTTGGAGTTCATCCGACACGACGAAAGCGACGATCACTACCGGCGGTTTAGCTTCAGGATTGAAAGGTGGGCAGGCCAATATAACCGCAGCGATAGGGTCTGTTAGCAACGCAGCCAGCTTGAATGTTACCGCACTGCTGAAATCGTTCTCGTTGTCGCCCATCGGACCTGGAGTTCTGGTTGGCAGTTCACAGCAATTCAGTGCCATCGGAAATTTCAATGACGCTACTACACAGGACTTGACCGCGACGGCAACCTGGAACTCGTCGGACACGGCCAAAGCCACCATTGCCAATGGGCATGCGACGGGAGTGTCAGCGGGACCGGCCACCATTACCGTAAGCGGCACTTCCGCCGATGGAACGAGCGTGAGCGCCAATACGGCATTGAACGTGGTGAGCTCAGCATACGCATCACTGAATGGCAACTATGCGTTCACCATGCTGGCAGCAGATTCTCGTGGACCTCAGATGTTCGCCGGCAGCTTTCACGCTAACCCACCCGACGGCAGCGGGCACGGAACGATCGACAGTGGTGTCGAGGATGCCAACACCTCAGCGGGTGTAGTACAGAGCGAGCCGGTAAGCGGGTCCTACATCTGGTATCCCGACGGACGGGGCACGATCACCTTCAATTCTAACCGGATTCATCCCAGCGGAATTGCGTTGCGATTTGTCCTGGCAGCAAATGGCACAACCGCCGGAGCTCTTGGCAGACTCGCCCAGTTCGATGGAAAAGGAACTGCGAAGGGAACGTTCGAGTTGCAGAATCCAAGCTCGTTCAATAACGCAGCCATGACTGGAACCTACGTCTTCCGGGCCAGTGGAATCGATTCCAGCAGCCAGCCCATGGGACAGCTAGGTGTGTTCAACTCGGATGGCGCAGGCAATATCACCAGTGGAAGCGTCGACACCAATGATTTTGGCGCTATCACCGCACTCTCGGCTCTCAGCCCCGCGAGCTATTCGGTTGGCGCAAACGGGCGTGGAACTCTGCAGTTCGTTTCGCCATCAGGTACCGCGAATTTTTCTGTGTATGTGGTCGATTCCACGAAGCTCAATCTGATCCAGGTCGATTCCGGTCACACGTCCGCAGTGGCGGGAGTGGCGGAATTGCAAGTCAGCCAAACCTACAACGCTTCATGTCTGCACGGCGGTTATGCATTTCTGATTGACCGGCC
>DATHJP010000694.1:0-2893 GCA_035489695.1 Terriglobales bacterium | reverse complement strand
ATTGAGAAAGATATCCCCCCCGGCCAAGCGGGAAAAGTGGTCAATGTTTCGGGCCTGTACGTCACGCCCGGTCTTATCGATATCCACTTTCACATCGGTCACGGCGGAGCACCCTTGAACTGGTTTACGCCGGAAGCCCGTGCTCATATCGCACCGCTGGGAATCCCGGCGGATTTGGCTCTGCAATCTGGTGTAACCACCGTGGTGGACGCGGGTACCTCTGGAGCCGAAACATTTCTTCAGGAAAAAGAAGAAGTCATCGATCATGCCAAAGTACGCGTCCTGGCTTTTCTGAATATTGTGGCCAATGGCATGAATGGCGGGCTTGAACAAACCGTTGATCAGATGGATGTCAAGCTTTGTTCCGAAACCATCAAAAAATATCCCGATATCCTCGTCGGTGTGAAGACCGCGCATTATTGGACCGAGGATCCATGGGATCCGGAACATGTTCCGTGGGCTGCGGTCGACCGGGCAATTGAATGTGGAAAGTCAGCCAACGTGCCCGTGATGTTTGACTTCTGGCCCCGCCCGGATCGAACTTACGCCGAGCTGATCCTCAAGAAGATGCGGCCTGGCGACATTCACACCCATGTTTTCGCGCAGCAATTTCCCATCGTTCTTGCTGATGGCAAGATCAACCCAATCATGGCGGAAGCGCGTCAACGGGGAGTCATTTTCGACGTCGGCCACGGAGGAGGCAGCTTCTGGTTTCGCAACGCCGTGCCCGCCGTAAAACAGGGTTTTGTGCCCGACTCCATGTCCACGGATTTGCATACCGGCAACTACACAATCCTGAGTATGAATAACGTGATGTCGAAGTTCCTGGCGATGGGCGTTCCGCTGGCCGATATCATCCGGCGCTCCACGGTTAACCCGGCGCGTGAAATTCGCAGGCCTGAGCTGGGAACACTCTCCGTTGGGAAAGAAGCGGACATCGCTGTGCTTGAATTGCTTCAAGGCGATTACGGCTATATTGATTGCGGCTTCGCCAGAATGGATGGAAAAGTCAAACTGGTAGCGCGCATGACAGTTCGCGCCGGACGCATTCTTTATGATCCTTCCGGCATGAGCATGGTGGAATGGGAGAAGGCGCGTCCACAATATTTCACCACACCCGGTTTGGGTAATTCCACGCCCGCCCGGGCCGATGACTATCCGAGAGAATAAGCGAGATCGCAGGTCTTTCAGTTCTGAGGAGGTCGCAATGTCGGGAATCAGCCGTCGAAAGCTTTTACGCACTGGAGGACAAGCGATTATTGCCGGCGGTGTTGCCGCCTGCGGCCCATCGCTGCAAGCGCGGTCTTCGTCGAAGTCGAAGTCGGCGGCGAATGGAGTGGACTACTACCAGAAACTAGGAGTGACTCCGTTTATCAATGCGGCCGGCACTTACACAGTTCTTACCGCTTCCATCATGCCGGACGAAGTGCAGGCAGCCGTGGCGCTGGCTGCAAAGAATCCGGTAAATCTGAATGAGTTGCACGACGCCGCTGGTGCTTATCTGGCAAAGCAGTTGCGTTGTGAAGCTGCTCTCGTCACCGCCGGCGCGGCCGCGGCTCTGGTGGTTGGAACCGCAGCCTGCGTCACCTTGGGAAACGATTCCGCCATCCTCAACATACCCACCGACATGAACGGACTGAAAAACGAAGTCATCGTTCAGAAAACTCATCGCTATGGATACGACCACGCCATCCGCAATTGCGGAGTTCGTTTTGTTGAAGTCGAAACCCTTCCTCAGTACGAGCAGGCTTTCACCGATCGCACCGTGATGACTCACTTTTTTAATGCCGGTGAGGGCCAGATCAGCCGCGAAGACTGGGTGCGCGTGGCCCACCAGCACGGAGTCCCGTGTTTTAATGACGCCGCTGCCGACGTTCCACCCATTTCGAATCTGTGGAATTACACCCAGATGGGATTCGATCTGGTGACTTTTTCCGGAGGCAAAGGCCTGCGAGGCCCGCAATGCACTGGCTTACTCTTAGGCAGAAAAGATTTGATCGATGCTGCCCGGAAAAACAACTCGCCTAACTCGAATACCGTCGGACGCGGAATGAAAGTAGCGAAGGAGGAGATAGTCGGCCTGGTTGCCGCCGTGGATTGGTTCTTGAGCCAGGACGACGCCTCAATGGAAGCCGAGTACCGCAAACGGGCGGAACGAATCGCCGAAGAGTTAAAGAAAATTCCGACTGTACAGACCCAAATATTTATTCCTGCAGTGGCCGCGAATCACGTGCCGCATTTGCTCATCACCTACGACCAGAACCGCGTGAAGATTACCGGAGCCGAAATCATGCAAAAGATGCGCGAGGGAAAACCGCGCATCGAATTAAACCCTTCCACCGGCGGAGCCCCCGCCAGCGCCGGATTGCCGGGAGGCGCGAACACAATTGTGGTTGGCGTCTGGATGATGCAGCCCGGTGAAGACTTGATCGTGGCGAGGCGCCTGCGGGAAGTATTGAAAGGGGCGATGGCGGCCTAGCGCTGACTTCTGCCTTGACAAGGCGCTTAGGTTTTCTAAACGCGTGATTACGACGGCAATCGAGATTGGAACTGCAAACCAGCGTCAGAGATTTCTTGGGAAACTAACTTCGCCGACTGCTGCTCGATAATGGGAGACTGCCTGCATGAAAAGACGAACCTTGCTCCAAACTCTTCCCGCCGCTATGTGCCTTCCCGCATCGGTCTGGGCCACTTCGCAGCAGGACAACGACCGCCCTGTTCAGGGCTCAACAACGGTCTACGAGCTGCGCGTCTATCAAGCCGCACCAGGAAGATTGGCACAACTGCTGGCTCGGTTCCGCGAACACACCGCAAAACTCTTTGACCGGCATGGAATGAAAAACGTGGCTTATTGGACGCCCGCCGACGAGCCCCAAAAGAGCAACACCCTTAT
>DATHJP010000693.1:0-26956 GCA_035489695.1 Terriglobales bacterium | reverse complement strand
CGCGGTCGTCAATCACAATCGTGGTCTTCTCTTGCTCGATGGTTAACGGAAACTTCAAGCTTGCCTGCTGTCCAACTTCTAAACGGACAGTTGACTGAGCGGGCGCGAATCCCGAGGCCTCGACTCGTACTTCATAGGGGCCGGGTGCGAGGTTGTTAAACACGAAGAGCCCGACGTGGTTGGTCACGCTTGTACGCTGAACGCCCGTGCCCACGCTTCGTGCGGTCACCTGAGCGCCGATCACGACCGCGCCTTGTGGATCCGTGACGTCGCCGCTCAGTACTGCGATTCCCAACTCTTGCGCCCCGCTGACAACACTGAGCAACAACAAACTGGACAAGATTGTGACTGCTGCAACAACCGAGCGACCGATCGACGACACACGCACGGGAATACTCCTTTAACCGAAATGTGAATCAGGGCCCGGAGCGAACACTTGGTAATTATTTGCTATTGGAAAGCGGTTCCAGTTTTTCGATAACCATGGCGCTCGAACCGCCTCGTTGGAAAACCTTCCCACTAGCTGTGACTTTCTGCCCAGCGTACGGCAACAATTTCTCGTTCTGTCCGCTGGAAGGCGTGGTCTCTGCGATAGGCCAATAGATGGTCCCATCGTCTGCGAGAATTACCAGCGGAGAACCTGCTTTCGCGCATGCCTCCGCACAGTTTTTGCTGATTGGCTTACTGAGACCTTTGGTAAATGCACAGGCCGAGTCGAGGACATAGCCCTTCACCGTTACCGGTTTGCCGTTGTCCTTACCGAACACCATAACAGCAACAAGCAACAGGCAAGGCAGTGTGAGTCTGATGATCGCGTTGCGGAATTTCATGTGAAGCCTCCAGACAATGTTGGTCACGATAGAGTCGAAAAAGCTTCTGCAACAATTAGATATAAGAGAGGCCGCCATTTTGGCGGCCTAACTCAATTGTGGGTTTAACGCCTCAAGGCTGCGGACCGGAGGGCACCGCGGATGAGGACACGAAAATTGTCCACACCTTAGTCCCGGCATTGGAGGTGCACAATACTAGAAAAATACTAGAAGGTGATGAGCGTCTTAATTCCCTTAGCTTCGACACATTCGTACGAGCGGCCAGTTGCAAGGTCCTTGTACTCCTCAGTCTGTCCGCTGGGCCATTGGATCACCAGCCGCTCGACGCGATCGCGTTTACCCACACCGAATGTGACGGGAAGTTCCGATTGTGACAAGTAACTGGATCCGCCCTTCACCAGGCGCGATTGACTCGTGCCTCCATGAAACATTCGCACTGAAGCGCCGATCGCGTCGCGGTTTGACTTTGTTCCCACTAAACGAACTCTTATGCTCCGGTTGCCGACAAGCTGGTCATTGCGAAACAGGAATGCGGGGCCATTATTCGTTGTTATTAAAATATCGAGATCGCCATCGCTATCGAAATCGCCAAAAGCCAATCCACGCCCCACTTTGGGCTGAATGAATTCGCTGCCGACTTCTGAGGCCACGTCATGAAAGACTCCCTTGCCGTTGTTTAGAAAAAGCTGCGGCGGTTGCGCGTAACCCACGTTACGAACATTGCGCACGGTATCGTCGATATGTCCGTTCACCGAGACCAGATCAAGCGATCCGTCCAGATCGGCATCGAGAAATACGCAGCCAAAGCCTAACTTATCCTTCGACGGTAGTCCTACTCCGCTCTGCACCGCCACATCTGCGTAGGTTCCGTTTGCAGAAGGCCGATAGAGGCCGATCATTTCGTTATCAAAATTGGTGATTGCCACACCTGCCGCACCCGAGTTATCGAAGTCCGCTACGTCCACTCCCATGCCGGCTCGCGCTTTGCCCTCGGCGCTGAAGGCAATGCCGGCATCGACGGCAACATCTTTAAAGGTTCCGTTACGCATGTTCCGATAGAGCTTGTTCGGCTGTGTGTCGTTCGCCACCAGCAGGTCAGGCCAGCCGTCCTGATCGTAGTCAAGCATTGCGACGCCCAGTGACTTCGAACTGCTGTCGAAGATTCCGCTGGTCGCGGTGACATCTTCGAATGTCCCATTTCCTCGATTGTGAAAGAGCCAGCAGGTTACGCCGCGGTAGGCTTCGGGCGTGCAATAAGATTTATGTTTTCCATCGAGACTGCAGAACACGTCGTGTTCTGGAGACCACTTCACATAGTTGCAGATGAAAAGATCGAGCAGCCCATCGCGATCGAAATCGAACCACAGCGCTGAAGTGCTGAAGCCCGCCCGTCCGCCTAATCCACTAGCCTTGGTGACATCCACGAAAGTTCCTTTGCCCGTATTTCTGAACAAACGGTTCTGTCCGACACAGGTAATGAGAATGTCGGGATAACCATCGTTGTTGTAATCCCCGACTGCCACGCCCATTCCGTACATCTCGATATCAAGGCCGGCGCTGCGGGTTACATCAGAGAACGTGCCATTACGATTATTGCGGTAGAGGCGGAGCGTGCTGCGTTGCCGCTTGTGTCCGGGCCAGTCCATTCCGTTCAGCAAGAGAATGTCCTGCCAGCCGTCACGGTCATAGTCAAGAAAGGCACAGCCTGCACCTAGCGTCTCTGGCAGAAGTTTGCCGCCATAGGCTCCGCTGTTGTGACGGAATTGCAGGCCGGCGCGAGAAGTTACGTCGACCAGTTTGAAGCTAGGATTAGACGCCTGTGAAAACGCATCGAGGGAACCCAGGCTGGAAGCCGCCGCCAGTCCAGCCAGTCCCTGAAGAAAAGACCGGCGGTTCACGGAAGATTTACCAGCCCGTTGCGGATTGCATAGACGACGAGTTCAGCGGTCTTATGAATTCCAAGTGCGTCCATCATGTTGGCGCGATGAACGGCAACGGTATTAGCGCTGAGCTTAAGCTGTGCAGCGATTTCTTTATTGGATTTTCCGTCTACGATCAGCTGCAGGATTTCCAACTCGCGGGTGGTGAGTCCATAATCGCGCTCGCCTTTCAACGCTGTGGGCTGTGAAAGCTGGGGATCGAGCACGATCTCGCCCGCCACGACTTTGCGAATCGCTGTTCCCAACTCCAGATCGATAGCGTTTTTCAGCATATATCCGCGCGCACCGGCGTCGAGCGCCTGTCGCACCAGGGTTTCTTCCGGATGCATGCTGAGCATTAGAACGATGGTGTCCGGGAATTTCTCGAGAATCCGGCGAGTCGCGTCGAGACCACTCATGCCAGGCAGAGCGCAGTCCATCAAGATCACACGTGGCCGAAGCTTTTCGGACAGACGAATAGCCTCTTCGCCATCGCCTGCCTCTCCCGCGACCGCGATGTCGGGCTCATCTTCCAGCATGCGACGAAAGCCCCGCCTCACCAGGCTGTGGTCGTCCACCAATAAGACGGAAATTTTATCCGGCATGCGTGTCCGATTTCTCTCTTGGAACCTTTAGGCGTACCAGCGAACCACCTAAGTTCGATTTCAAAAACTCGATAGTACCGCCAAGCAGTTCTGCGCGCTCGCGCATTGCAACCAGTCCTATTCCCTGCTTGACTGCCTGAGGTTCGAATCCCGAACCGTGATCTTCCACCTCGAGCTGCAAACTCTCCGGCAGAAACTGCAGGCGAACCCAGACTTCACGAGCGCCCGAATGCCGCGTGACGTTATTCAGTGCTTCCTGCAAAATGCGATAGACATGAATGGCAGCGTGACCATCCACCACAAAAGGTGTCCCAGATTTCTCATAGGATATGTCAATACCGGCTTGCCTTTCCACCGTGGGGATATACCAGTCGAGGGTACTCTCCAGTCCGGACTCATCCAGCATCACGGGATGCAGCGCCTGCGAAAGACTGCGCACATTATCCAGCGTGGTCTGGGCAATTTCACACACTTCGCGCAATTCGGCCCGGAGTGGCGAGCCTTCAGGCGCTTGATTGCCCGCCCGGCCCAGCATCGCTCCCACGGCGGTGAGGATTTGTCCGAACTCATCGTGCAGCTCGCGCGAAATGTATCGCAAGGTAGATTCCTGCGTGGAAATTAACTTCTGAGCCAGCTCGCTGCGTTGTTCGGATAGCGCCGCGAGTTGCGCGAACAAATGACGATTCGACCGAATCAGATAAAGGCTGGTAAGCACAATCGCAATCAGCGTAGCGCCAAGAAATAAGTAGACCTGCCGTCCGACACGATCATAGATCTGCCTGATCCGCTGCGCCGCCTGCTCTTCGCTTTCATTGTTCTGGACGAGCAGCCGTGCAACTGCTGTGCTCAAGGCCGCCTGCCGGGCTTGCAACGAAAGACGTATCTGAGCCCGTGCTTCTTTTTCTTTGCCGTCGCGAGCGAGCGCGAAGGTGCGATCGGCTGCATCCCAAAACTGCGCTACCGAGTCGGTCAGATATTGTCTCTGCTCGGGCGTTCGGGTGGTGACTGCGACTTGTTCCTCTAGGCGCAACGCGTCGTTCAAGTCAGCTCGAACGCGTTGGAATTGCGCCGACCAGGCGGTGAGGGGATACGGCTCATCGGCATCCAGCATGTCGCGCATGGCAAGCCCCACCGAATTCAGATCATTCTGGATACGCAGCAGCTGGAGAGAGTCTTTACGATTGCGATCCACCAAATTGTTTTGCAGCTCTCGCAGCCCCGAGATCTGGAAGGCGATGTAACCGGAATAGGCGACTACGGCGGCCAGCGTGATAATCAGCCCCAGGATCAGACCTGGAGTTGGAGACCGCCCCGGCGCCAGCGAGCGCAACACGCCCCGAGCATACAATGCAAGGGGTTTAAGTTCCACTGCGGTGGCTCCAGGCCCTGACTTCGCAGCTGCGCATCCACCTGAAAGTCTCCCTGCCGTTTACTCCTATCCAAACCAGCTCTCACCATTTATGCTTGTTATTGTGAAACGCGACGAAAAACGCACGAAGCGCGACTTTGCCTCGCTGACGTCACAAGAGGCTCTGCATGTCGCGATCTTCATCGAGGAACGCAACGCGGAAATCTATTATCAGTTTGCGGAAATGTTCGCGGGATTCCGCGAAGCCGAATCGCTTGAGATCGCTGCCACTTTTTGGGATATGGCTGCCGAGGAGCGTCAACATGGCACCCTGCTACAGAAGCGATATTTCGATCGTTACGGCACACGTCCGTGTGCCGTGACTGAAGACGATGTCAACGATTTCATCGAACTGCCGCGACTGGAAAATGGAGAGCTCTTTACCTTCAGCCGCCTGAAGGTCGGACGTTCGCCTCGGGAAATGGCACTCGAAATTGCAATTGCAGCCGAGCAAAACGCCGCTCGCTATTACACCCGCCTCAGTGAAACCACCAAAGATCCGGAGCTGCGCGAACTGTATCGCGAGTTGATGACCTTCGAAGCCAGCCACAGTGATGGACTGGAAAAAAAACTCGCCGAGGCTCGTCGAACCTCCGGCGGTACTAAACTGGCCTGAGCGGGCGATTCCAAAAACATCTAGCCCAGTGCGGGCTGTGACGCTGCCCCATCAATCAGGCAGGCCCAGGATTTTGGCCAACGTGCCACCCAGAATCAGCCTTTGCGTGTTCGCCGGAACGTCACACGCCTCGAACAGGGCTCGATACTGACCCAATACTCCCTCAATCCCGTCGAGTCCGGTGTCTGAACCGAACACTAACTTGACGAACGCGCCTGGGTCGCCTTCGGGCGGCTTCGATCCCCACCCGGTGCTGGACCACCAGAAGATATTCCGGAACTCGCTCAGACGGGCGTGCATCTTCGTCAGGGTCGAGCCACTGAGGTCGAAGAATACATTGGGATTCCAGCGCGTGACCTCCGCTGCCCACTCATATTCTGGATTGCCGCAGTGCGCGCCGAGCACGGTAATTTTGGGGAAGCGCCGCGCAATCTCCTCCAGGTAGAAAGCCCGCATCCGGTAAGATGCTACGTCCTCCGGCTCATCGAACTTCTTCCGCAAAACGATTCCTGTGTGGAACAAAACGACCCAGCCATACCGGTTCGCTAGTTCGTAAACCGGCATGTACGAGGCGTCCGTGTAGGGTTTTTTTACGAATTCGAGTTCGCCCAGGCCGCGGTAGTTTAGCGCGTGGAGTTCCTCCACCTGCTTGAGGACGTCGGGCGCATCCAGATCGACAAAGCCGAACGGAACGATTCGCGCAGGATACTGTTTCGCCGCATCAGCGATCACTTTACGGTTGGAGTATGGAGTGAGCACGCAAGCAGTCATATTCAGCCGCTCGCAGACTTTCACTAGATCGCCAACAAAATTGGGATTCTTTTCGTCAAAATGAACGTGCATATCGACGATGCGCTGTGGCGCTTTGTCTGATGCATGCGGCGAAACATCGGGGAGAGCCGCGCCGGCGGGGGACGTCGCAAGTGCGTCCCGGGAAAAAGAGACTGCGGTTGCCATGCTCCCGGCGATCAAGAACTCTCGGCGTGAAAAGTGGTGGGGCATTTGAACTCTCCTGTCTTGCCTACGGATCGTCCCTTAACTCGCGGTAGATTGTAGTGGTGGTGTCCTCACCGGGCTTGCGCTCCCGAATATGGATGGCCCGCTCCACCCCCATCTGCCTGTACGCATCGACGGCACGAATGTATTCCTTCTGGACCGCAGCGGCTGGCAATTCGTGTCCTAATGGGTCCGTGCCGCTCACAATCGAGACCTCACGCGGAGCCAAGGTCGCCACCAGATCGGGCAAATCATAGAACTTCAAGGCACCGGGCACGACACTTTCGAACACCTGTCGATGGATTTTATTTTTCACAACGGAGTCGTAAGAGGACAACATGTCTTCGAGGACCACTTTGCGGATCCGACGATCCAGCACTGCGGCATACAGAGCCGGCACCGAGCCTCCCTTTTTCCCGTAAACATAAATCTTGTCCCGGTCAATACCCTGGCGTGCCGAGAGCAGATCGACGCCTCGCGTGATGTCAAGGGCGCGCATTCCAACCATAGTCTTGCCGACAAGCAGGGCCGTCATCGCATCCTTAAAATCTCCGAAGTAGTGGCCAAATTCCCTGCTGGTGACATCCGGGTTGGCCGTTTCGCCGAAGCCTCGGGCATCGATGGAAAGCACAACCATCCCCGATGTCACCAACTGCTCCGCATCCGGCGCTGAAGCCTTCTTGCCATCTCCGCTGACCATTAGCACCGCCGCCCTCTTGCCATCTCCTCCATCGGGGACAAAAAGAAGGGATGGAATCGTAATGCCGGGCTCGCTCTCGTACGTCAGCTTCTCGATGTGATAACCAGAGCGAGAGATCGTACCGTAAGGTGTGATCCGCAACGGCGTGCTCGAAGACTCGTAATGGATCAACTCCTGCACTTTGCCAGGCAATTCCCCAGGCCGCGTCCCGCGATTCGCCTTCAACCGCTCCAGCTGCTTCTGGTTCAAAGTGAATACGCTCTCCCCACCGAGCGAGGTGGAGACTTGGCCGGTAGGAGTGCAGCGTAGTTCCTCGGGAGTCGCCATTTCGACCTGCGGTTCAGGATCCTTGTCTTCGACACCTTTCAGCCAACGGCCGAACCATTCGTACGCGGCCAGTCGACGCGTCTTGTTGTATCCGTGCCCGTCGTCAGCTTCAAACATCCCGAGCTTTTCCTTTGCGCCGATCGCCGAATAGACCCTCGCAGCTTCGGCAAAAGTCTCCCGAGCGCCGGCGATGGGAAAGAAATCGCGAATGGCCGAAAGCAGGAGGTAGGGTTTGGGAGCAAACGCGTACAGATAGTCGGGATAATCGAGTCCGTCGTGCAGCCAGAAGGGAAACGTTTGCTCTGCGTCCTGCGGACCAATCGTTTGGAGCATCAGACGCCACGAAGTGATATAGCAGGAAGGGGCGGCAACCTGGATGCGATCATCCAGCGCAGCGATATAGGCGGTATGGGTCCCGCCACCCGAATTCCCCGTCAACCCGACTCGCGTGGGATCAACTTCCGGTCGTGAGAGCAGGTAATCAAGCGCGCGCATTCCGTCCCAGATGGTATAGCGGGCCAGATGCTCTCCAAGCAGCAGGCACTGCGCGCCGACCACCGTGTGCTCAGTGGTCGAGTCACCCACTTTCGACTCTCGCAGATCCTCGTCATAGATCTGCAGCCGCTCGCCTTGGCCGATTGGATCCCAGGTCAGTGCGACGAAGCCTTTTGTAGCGAGCGAACCCAGCATCTGTTGCCAGGTCGGATTGGTCTTGCCGCCAGGCTCATGCCCTAAGGGGAACAGGATGGCTGGGTAAGGCGGATGCCCTGTTGTGGGCAGATAAAGGTTCGCGGTTACGTAGAAGTGAGGTTGACTCTCGAAGATCACTTTCTCAATTCTGTACCCCGGGCGCTGCAACACTCCAACCACACGCGCGTTCAGTGGTGTTCTTTCGGGAAAGCCTCCGAGATCGTTCAGCATCCGTTCCCGGAGATAAGCTCTTCGTCTGCCCACGTCTGCGATGGTGGCCAACCCCTCGATCTGACGCTGTCGTTGGGTGAGCATCTGCAGGCCGATGTTGTTCAAGTACGAGGGCAACATCCTGCCGATATCCTGGAATTGCTCCAGTCCGGAGGCGAAATTCAAGTCCTCGGACTCTTGGGCCGTAGCGGACACGGCTATGAGGCAGGCAAGGATGCAAGCGATGCGAGCAGATAGCATTCTTACGTTCCCTTCGGATCACGGCGAAACGAATGCTGGGCCAGTTTATGAGATAGCTTCTAATCTCGCTTCTCGGGAGCAGTCCCCATATCTTGCGGAAACGACTTGAACGACACCTCGCGTGACTTGGCCAAAGTCTTCTTGTTCGCGTCGGTGGTGTATTGCAAGAGTGTTCCTTTCAGGACGTAGTAGGCCTCGTCGCCCACGTTCTTTCCTTCGCCGCGCTCGACCGTGCCTTTGAACTCATACCAAACGCCATGCACAGTGTCGGTTGTGAAGCTGAGGTTCTTGCCATCGAGCTTAGCTTTTTTGAAGAACTGATCCAGGAAAGCTCCGCGATCGCTCTCAAGGTCGCCATATCGAGACACGAATCCGGTCACTCGTCCCGCGTCTTCGACCGTCACTTGGACGAATTCACCATCCTGCAGAAAGGCGTACATGCCTGAGTAATCTTCGGCGGGCTTGTTAGGAACTGGTGACTGTTGCCCGGTGTTTTGGGCAGACAAAAACGAACTCAGCAGCAAAAGCACCGCAGACGCTTTCAATAGATTTTTCATGCATTCCCGCGCTGATGTATTGGTGAACTCGCGCAATCTATTAAAGCATGGAAGGTCGGTAACTTTGAACTCATGAACCTATCGCGAGCGAGACGCAGCTATAATGAATTCTGCGTTGTTAGTTGTGCGTGTTGCATGAAACAGGGCTCAGGGCTGGTGGAACCCGTGGTGGATGCGACAGGAACGGTTCCGCCTGAACCCAGATTTGTGATTGATTTAGAGCCTTGGACGCGAGTGTTTTTTCGCAATCTCAGGGATTCGTTTCGTGCACCGCAGCCTGGATTAAAACTCTCATCGTCACCCGCGGCTTTCTGGGAAGATGTCTTCGTTGCGTCCCACTTGCCTTGGCGCAGGTTTCTAGAGTCTGCTGTCTATCATGTTGCGATCATTGCCGCCTTATCGGCGGTGGCCACGTTCTGGCCTCAACCTCACATCCAGGATCGCCCGACCTTCAGCAGCAAGGATGTCATCCACTACGCAGCTTCGGAATATTTGCCGCCGCTGAACACTGGTCGAAGCCACATTTCACTTCCCAAAAAAGGTGAGCCCGAGCGTGCGCCGCAAGCAATTATTTCTGTCCCATCAGAACCGGACAATCGTACTCAGACCATTGTCGTTCCACCCAAGCTCAAGGTAAACCGCGAATTGGCGATGCCCAACGTCGTCGCATGGCCACAGAATCAACCGGCAGTGCCAATAGCTGTGACTGCACGTTCCGCCGCCGATGTCAGGCTTCCCACTCTGCCAACAACTGTAGTCGCGCCGGCACCGCGTGTGACCGCAATGGTGACTCAGTCCCCTTCATTAATGCAGGCCGCGATCGCGCCGCCGCCCATCGTACAAGCTGGGTTAATCCAGAGGCTGGGCGATATCAATATCGGGCGCACGCAAGTAATCTCGCCCGCCCCGGAATTGCCGGTCGGTGAGCAACGCACGTTAGCAAGAAATCCCAACGCCATTGCTGCGGCTGGACCAGCGGCCGTGCCACCGCCGCCCTCGCTTGAAGCCACCGGAACAACCTCCGGTGCTCGCCTCATCGCGCTTGGGATTCATCCAACGCTACCCACGGCGCCGTTATACCCGCCCGCCGGCAATCGAACTGGCATCTTCGCTGCGACCCCACAGGGGAAAAGTGGCGCACCAGGAACTCCGAACATTGCTGGGAGCAAGGTCGATCCTTCGGCGACTGCGACTGGAACTGCGGCCAGCACCGACTCTAACGACGCTCCAGAGGGACTATTTGTCGGGCCATCGCCAAACTCAGCAAATACCTCTTCCATGCCAACTCAGACTGGCACCACCAAGAGCAGCGCGTCGCATACATTGTCCGACGACTCCCGGCTGATGGCGAAGGCTACGCCGCCGCGAGTCAGCGCTGTCCCGCAGCCTTTAACTTCGGGTTCTTCCCAGCACTATCCCACCGAGCTGGAAAAAAAAGTTTTTGGGGATCGCAAGTTCTATTCCATGACGCTGAATATGCCCAACCTCAACTCTATGGGGGGAAGCTGGGTAATCCGTTTTGCGGAACTGAACCAGGATAGCGCGCGCGGCGATCTGGTTGCACCACTGGCGACTCGGCAAGTCGACCCTGGATACCCTGCAGAACTCATGCGGCGCAACGTGCAGGGCACCGTGACTCTCTACGCTGTGATCCGCAGCGACGGATCCGTGGGAGAGATACGGGTACTGCGCGGAATAGATGAGCGCCTCGACGAATACGCCCGAGCCGCGCTTTCCCACTGGCGGTTTCGTCCCGCGACGAAGAATGGTTACGCGGTGGATTTGGAGGCAGTAGTCCTGATTCCATTCCGTGCTATGCGCCAATGAGGCAGAGGCTCACTTGCCCGCTGCCGCTTTGCCTTCGATGGCCGCGTAAATGGCAGGATTGGCACAAATTTCGTAATACCAGCGATCGGTCCAGCGCTGCAAAGAGAAATTGCTGAGATCAATTTGTGCGATTCGGCTTCCGCGTATCACAATTTTGCGAAAAATGTCATTGCTCACCGGCACCAGGCCGCTATAAAGAAGGAAAGCTTCAGTCCCCCATAGTTCCGGCAACTCGAGCCGGCAGGGTTCGATCGAGATCTCCTGCTGCAGCCTGCGGAACGCGGCGTCGCTGATGCGAATGCCGTTCACGTTGTAAGGCAGGATAAAGTCATCGACATTCTCCGCCGCTTCTGCGTCGCTAACCGTTTGAAAGGCATAAACGTTGAACGGACTCTGCATCCGCTCCATCGATGTCCGGACGCGCTTCTTGCAGGAAGAGAGCCGATCACTTTCATTCAGGGCGTCGGAGATCATGATGCGCTGCTCGCCGTCCATCAGATACATCGGCGCCGAATCCTGGTATGAAATTCCTATTCCCAGTTCCAGAGCCGGAAGACCGGCTCGTCCCAACAGCTGGTTATAGCCGCGTACGATTTCAATAATTTCTCGGGCTAACACGCATGCCCGGCTCACAGACAGGCCCGGATCGCCTTCGCGATCCTGCAACGCAAGAATGATTGCATCGCCTTCCAGGAAAACCTTGCGGGCGCCATATTTAGCCAACAACTTGTTTACCGGGTCGTAGAAATTAAGGCTGAAGTAAGAAGCCGGATTCATTCCGCGCTCAAGCAAAGAACGCGTCAAACGCGAGGAATCCCGTACGTCGGCCTTGAGCACGACGTGGCGGAGGACTTTTTCCTCGGCTTGTTTCTGTTCTTCCGTCAGGAAAAATTCATACAAGGTGCCGTTCATGGCGGAGAGTTCCCGCATTTTGTCATTACCAATCAGGTTGACGCTGTCCATCGCCCCATTCAGTGTTTCAAGACGCCTGAGGTCGCGGTGATAGCGCATGAAGTCCTGCAGAAAGCGGCCTGCCACCTTGGCCCGTTCCGCACCCCGGCAATTTGATACCCGAGCCATCGCCGCATTCAGGCTGTCGGTCGAAATTTTTCCGTGGTCCAGAGCCAGTTTCTCCACCCGCTCACGTTCCTCACGGGAAATCAGGCTATTTTTCAGCTGTTGCGCGTTGATGCGAGGCGAGTATTCGGCGAGGAGAGGCACGACTTCGTATGAAGCGACCACGTAATCCATTACATTCTCGTGTTGCAGCAGTTCCAGCCATACGGCTAGTCGAGTCTTCTGAGCTCGTGCGTTTTGCGCGGAATCCTCAGGACTGCCTGCCCCCACCAGTTCTTCAGCGTTTTCCGGAACGTTAAGCCAACTGTCCAGTATGGCTTCCTGGTCAACATCCGGACCAGTGGCGCAAGAATGCAGGAACTTGCAGGCGATCCGACGCACATTGGAAAAGCGGTCAGGATCGCGATCGAAGTTGCCGAGGAGGACGTAGTGTTCGGCGTTGAGGTAGGTATCGCGACCGTCTTCCGTGAACATCAGCGGATTCAGCAACAGTTTGTATTCCGCTTCGCCACGATTTCCAAAAAAAGAGCGCCGCATTCTCGCCAGCGTTTCTTTATCCATCTCTCGCATGGTGCGAAATAATTCCTGGCCGGTTTTACGCAAGACAATCTTTTTTGCTACTTGAAAGGTGGCAACCCGCTCCCGATGCTCTACCGCTTTGCCCTGGCGCACTCCCTCATAATTCTTGAGCATCATGCGGCATCGCTCAAGCACCTGAGCAAACTGCCCATTGAGTTCGATTCGCAGGAACTTGATGATGGCCACCCGGGCCAGCATATCCACCGCGAGGTTTTCGGTTGCTTTGGCGCGGTTTAGAGCTGCGACGTGAATTTCTGCCAACAGCGGTTTCAGTTCCGAGGGTCCCGTTTTCGGCCGTGTCTTCTGAGCTACTCGGGATCCTATGAAGGGATTCGGTTGTGCGATATCGTCCGTTTCTACCGCAAGCAATCCTTCTACGTTGCCAAAACGTACGATCAGACGTGCAATGTGCAGTCTGGCCTGCTCCACGAAGCGTGGACTCAAGTGAACATCGTGCCGAAGATTATCGACGCCGAGTTGAAGTCCTTCGAGCGACAGTGAAGGTGTGTAGCGGGATAACTGGGGAGGCTCCATTTCCTGGGAGGTTTGTCCGAGCTTGAAGACGGGAATGCGTGGCATTGTGGGAAGTCTCTCCGCGCTACGGCTGCCAGTGTCTAACTTGGAAGGAAATCAGGATTGGAGCATTACTGTGAGTAGCCCCAATCGATTCGACGGTGCGCTCGTCAATGCGACGCGGGAACACAATATTGAAACTCGCGGAGGCTGCCATCTTCTCCTTGGAAAACGCTGACTTCCCTAGTTATTTGCAGCCTAACACGGGGTATGCGGCTCGCCAACATTACGCAAGTTACGCTGTAAATGCTTGATTGTGAGAGCCTTATTCGATGAACAAACCTAGGAAGCGGACGTGAGTGAGATTCTAAGAAAAATGTGCTTGCGGTATGGCGATGTGCTTATGGTCGCGTATCCAGCGGATGCTTAACCTTCTCGAAAAATTCGTTCTGAATCTTCAGACTTTCCTGATCAGCTTTGACCGCACGGATGGAATTCACAATTGCGTCCTGCCACACTTTCATTCTGAATTCGCCCAACTCGCGAGTTGCTGCTGACCCATCTCCTGCGTAATGGTTGGGGAAGCTGGCATACCACCAGATTCCCGTGTAGAGATAGGGAGGAAGCTTCACCCTCGCCTGGTCGGCGCCGGATTCACTTTTGGCGCGATCCATGTGTACGAGGTCGGGATGGGACACCATCGTATTGGCAGTTTCCTGCTCGCCCGCGTGCATGTCCATCGAGGTTTTCTTAGCCGGTCCTCCCGGCGGCGATTCCACGAATCCTAAAACATAAACGACATAGTCATGCGGCTTCTGCAATTGACTCTGGGCAAAAAAAGGAAGCAGGTGCTCGTTGCCACCGTGGCCGTTGACAATGATGACCTTCTTGCAGCCGTTGCGTGCCATCTCGTCAGTGGTCTCCTGCAACAGCGCCAATTGCAATTGCGAGCTGTACGCCACAGTTCCAGGTTCGTGCTGCGCCTCAAATATCTGTCCAAAATAATATTCGGGAAAGACTACGGCATATTCCTGCTGGGCAGCTTGCAGTGACACATAACGCACATTCAGAAGATCCGTACCGAGCGGCAAGTGTGGTCCGTGCTTTTCCAGAATCCCGAACGGCAACAGGCAAGTGCCTTGCGATTTCTGGATGCCATCGCGGAAGTCAGCTGCGGTGAGTTCCTCCCAGTGCACGGACAGCTTTGCCTGAGGCCAGCAGATCGAACATAAGAGCAGCATCAGAGGCAGGATCAATAGTTTGCGCATGAACGGTCCTCCAGAGGGGCGCATTTTAGCACTCCTCTCATGGCGCGGCGGACCGTACCCGGAATGAATAGACCGGGAAGAGCAAGTTACTCCCGTCATCATGCACGATCACCAATGTAAGGATATGATCGCGGCAATCGGGTCAGATATGAAAAAACTCAATTTTCTGGTTTCGCTCACCACCAGCGACAACGACTACCAGATCGAACAAGCAGCAGACACTGAAGCCGCCGCACGCCGGCTGGGTGTGGACGCGCACATCATATACGCAGACAACGACGCCATTACGCAAAGTCAGCAACTGCTGAAGGTCATTCAGTCGCGTTCGGATGCGCATCCCGACGCCATCATTTTTGAACCGGTAGGCGGTACCGCTCTGCCTCAGGTAGCCCGTGCCGCCGCCGGTGCGGGCATCGGATGGGTAATACTGAACCGGGATGTCGAATATATTCAAGAACTACGACGGGCGCATCGCGTCCCCATCTTTGGTGTGACTTCAGATCATGAGGAAATCGGCCGAATCCAAGGCCGACAATTTGGGGCATTATTGCCCAAGGGCGGATCCGTCTTATACATCCAAGGTCCCTCGGAAAGCCTCGCTGCCAAGCAAAGAACCACCGGCATGTACGAGACCAAGCCCGCAGACGTGCAAGTCAAAATCATGAAGGGACAATGGACCGAAGACAGCTCATATCGCGCTGTCAGTTCCTGGTTGCGCCTGTCCACTTCACAGCAAGCTCACATTGATCTGGTGGCTGCTCAGGACGACGCCATGGCGCTGGGTGCGCGAAAAGCTTTTCAGGATCTGCCCGACAACGCGGCGCGGGATCGCTGGTTGAGTCTTCCTTATATCGGTTGCGACGGTCTTCCCAAGACCGGTCAAGCCTGGGTGAAAAGGGGATTATTAGCGGCCAGTGTTTTCGTGCCTCCAAACGTGGGTCGCGCGATGGAGATGCTAGTGCAGGCAGTAAATACTGGTGCGATGCCGCCGGAGCGGACGCTGACCGTTCCAGCATCTTTTCCGTCGCTCGAGGTTCTGGCCTCAGCGCGCGCAGAAAAAGCCCGTGTGATGTCGCTTTAGCTGTACGGGAAACCGCAAGATAGGGCCTTAATCGAATCCGAGAGGAGCGACGCCGCGGGTATAGAACTGCACATCGATGGAGCGCGGCGGGTTCAACGCCGTGACCCCAGTCAGATCTCGCCCTGAGGCGCGCTCCTCTTCGTCAGTCTCCTTTTTGACGGTTGCACCGCGCTTTGTTCAAACGCCTACTCCTTCAAGACTTTCTTCCGTGGAAGTGAGACTCTGTGCAACTAGAGGAATTAGTTCTTGTGTAAGGCGGCCGCATATTTTCGGCGGCCTGCTAGATTGAAAGGCAAGCTAACCCTCCTCCAAATCCAGCGTCCAGAGCTCGATTTCACTTGACATTCTCCGGCAGAGAGTTAGGATGCATGGCCGCATGCTCACTCGTAGTTTTCGTGGCAAATTGACTCCAACACCACTCTGCAAAAAAAATCAGGAGGCTTATGGTTAAGAGAATGTTTTTCTTGGGTGCGCTGATCGCAGCGCTCTTCGTCAGCTTGTCGGCAACAGCACAAGTGAGATCGGCTCGGGAGAATGTTCAGAACCCCGGTTCGCCGGCAGTTTTGAAGTCTCCATGGAGTACCAACATTACCAACACACCACCTTCGTATTGCCATCTACCAGGAGCAACCTGCCTGTTTTACGGGGGCGATCTGGACCCCAACAGCCCGAACGCAAATGGCTTGGCAAACGAGAATGACCTCATCGTCAGTGATGCCAGAACCTACACGCCGTTCGTAGTTCAGGCGGGCAGGATTTGGACGGTGACGGGGGCGCTCGGTAACCACCTTTCAACGGTTACCGTGATTGATCCGGCGCAGGCCAAATGGGAGATCCGGACAGGCGTCTCCTCCGGCAACGGGGGAGTCCTTCTTTCTTCTGGCACCGGTAGCGCCGATTACCTTGCGACGGGTCGTAGTGCCTTTGGCCTCACCGAGTACACTGTCAGGGTTCCAATTTCACCGCCGGTTGTGCTTACCTCCGGTACGTACTGGGTCACAGTAGTACCGCAGTGCACCAACCCGAACGACTCCCAGTGCGGTAGCGCGCGGTATTTCCTATCCGACGTAACAAGTAGTTCGGCGCCGAATGCTAAGGGCCTCGAGCCAGGGAACGACTCGTTCTTCGACTCACCATATTTCGGTTTCACCTTCTACCCCACTTGGGGTCCTAGCGGAGTCTGCGGCGGCGTCGGCTGCAACGGGTTCTCGGCTGGGGTAATGGGGACCAAACAGTAAGATCATCGAACCGTGTAAGTTCAGTGCTTTGGACACAGGGAGAAGCGTGGGAGGGAAACTGACCCTCAGGCTTCTCCCCTTTTTTCTCTCTTGGATGATTTCACCGGTGGGGACCCGCTGGCGCAGTCAATGCAATTACATCTCTTCTAGTCCTGAGGTGATAAATAGGAAGTTAAGGCGCTTCAATCAACTCCATCTTTCCGTCCCTGGTGCGGTGCAAGATCATCAGTTTCCCCTTTGGGTCGCGAAACACAAAGACATCGCGGTCGCGGAAGTGCGCTTCCTTAATGGCTTCTTCCAGGGTCATGGGACGCATGGCTACAGCGTCATTGGAGCGAACCAAGTGGACTTCCGTGCTTTTGGCCACCGAAGGAAATTTGTGCACGATCATGGGCAGCGCTGTGGTTTCGGAAAGGCCCACCGCGACTTGCACATTCTCTTGCGTGGATTCGCCGTTCCATTTTTGTTGGTCGTTCTTGTGATTGTGGCGTTTCCTGGTGCGCCAGCGCGTTTTGTATTTGACGGCCTGTTTTTCCAGATGATCGAGTGCTTCGCTGACGGCGGCAATCATATCTTCGGCTTGCGCCAGCCCAACTAATGGCCCATTGCGCGGACTAATCGTAATTTCCGCCCTGTGGCGATGCTTCTCCACTGCGAGAACCACCTTGGTCTCGAATTTATCACCTAGAATCTTGCGGATTTTTGCCAGGCCGGTTTCGACTGACTTGCGGACGACGGGAGTAATTTCATAGTGCCTGCCGGTGTATTCCACGTTCATGCGCGCCCTCCAGGAATCTTGCGTCGTATAGCTGGGCACCACATTGGAGACAAGTCACAACGAAGAAATCAGAACTCGGAGGTAACAACTTTCTACATTCTGACCTCCTACTTCTGCATTCTCTTATTTTTTCACTCTGCGCTGGTGAGTGCTCGGGATGCGCATGTCTTCCCGGTATTTGGCAACCGTACGGCGAGTGACCTGGATACCCTGCGACTGAAGGATGCGGGTGATCTGCTCGTCGGTCAACGGCCGGGAGGGATCTTCTTCCTCGATCAGCTTTTTGACCCGGCGCTTCAGGATAAGCAACGAAGTGTTGCCGCCCTGGGGACCGTTGACGCTTTCGCTGAAGAAGTATCGCAACTCAAATACACCCTGAGGAGTGTGGGCGTATTTGTTGGCCACCGCTCGGCTGACGGTGGACGGGTGGACGCCGATTTCTTCGGCGACCTCCTTGATCATCATGGGTTTTAACTGATCGATGCCTTTTTCCAGGAAGTCAGGTTGGCGGTTTACGATGGCATAGCACACTTTCAAAATCGTCTGCTTGCGCTGCTCAATGTTCTTGATGAGCTGGATCGCACTCTTGTAGCGCTCTTTCACATAATTGCGCGTGTCTTTGTCCTGAGTGTCACGGCTGAGCAGTCGTTTATAAGCCGGGTTCAGACGCAACTGGGGAACGTCATCCTCATTCATCATGACCAGCCATTCGTCCCCGTGCTTCACGAAAGCTACGTCAGGCTCGATCAGTCGAGGCTGGACTTTGTTGTAGCGCAATCCAGGTCGAGGATCGAGCGTCCTTATGTACTCCAGCGCTTGCTGTACGGCTTCGATGGGGCGGCCGAGCGCCTTAGCTATTTCCTTGTATTGCTTGTTCTGCAAAGCACGCAGATGTTGGTCTACGATCGGAATCGCATCCGAGAGAACCTTGGCCGTGGTTTCCCCATTGCCATTCTTACTCACCTCGAGTTGTTGCTGGTGATAACGCAACTGACAGAGCAGGCACTCACGCAAGCCGCGGCAAGCCACTCCAGGTGGATCCATTTGGCGCACCAGTTCGAGCGCTTCATGAAGATCGCCGAGGCTGAAGTTGGGGGTGTAGACCGGCGGCGGAACTGGATTCGATTTGGGCGGCGGCGCAATTGGAGGGTTGGCGGTGGCTTCAAGTGCGGGCGCAAGGCCAGTTGCAGCCGCGCTGCCCGCATTTTCAAAATTTTGGTTTTTAAGACCCCGGTTTTCTGAATCCCCAGTTTGTAGGTTCCCTAACTCTTGGTTTTCTAAACCCTGGTCATCGCTCTCGTCCCACTCAGGAGGAGTCTCAGGATCACTATCCGGTCCCTCGATTGCCGCGGCCAGTCCCAAGGCAGCAGCTTCTTTGACTACGTTCTCCGCAATAGTCGCATCCACTTCGGGCGCGGCCGGAGGCGCAACTCCCATCAACTCGTCATCGCTGGCGATGAGGTATCCATCCTCGCTGAGATTGCCAATTATCAGTTCGGCGGCCTCGCGGACTGCAGGCCGCGTCGGTATCGCGCCCAATTGCCAGGTGAGATGGTCGGTGAGGTTCCCTGGCTTGGACAGAAAGTTCTCGAACGATGGCCGTTCGATTTCTTCCATCTCGCCTGGACTGCGATAGCCGGGATCAAGGTATTCCTGGAAGAATGAACCAAAATCGATCTCTTCGAATGGATCCTTTTTCTCGACGGCGGTTACCGTGTTTTCTTCGGGGGCTGGACGGTCGCGATCCTCCTGGCGGCGCCCCAGTTCATCAATCAGAGGAACGGAATCTTCTAATTCCTCTAAGACGGGGTTCTCCACCATCTCCGCGGTGATCATGTCTCGCAGCTCTAATTTGTTGAGCGCGAGGACACTGACCATCTGCACCAGACCAGGGGTCAGTATCTGCCGCTGCGAGACTTTCAGATGCAACTTTGGCTGCAACAACACCATGGCTGGTCGTTAGTCCTTGGTCGTTCGTCGTTGCCGTTCGCCCTTGGCTGTTGATTGCGGGTCGTTTCTGATTCGCGAACGACCAACGACCAAGGACTAACGACTGTTCTTACACAAGCGAAAAACTCTGGCCCAGATATACCCGCCGCACTTCGGGATCACTTCCCAACTGCTCCGGCGTTCCTTGGCGGAAGATTCGTCCTACATTAATGATGTAGGCGCGGTCCGTGACCGAAAGTGTCTCCCGAACATTGTGATCGGTGATCAGTACACCAATTCCGGCCGCCTTCAGATCGCTGATAATCTTCTGCAAATCGAGCACTGCAATCGGGTCGATCCCGGAAAACGGTTCATCCAGCAAAATAAATGTTGGATTAATGCACAAGGCGCGCGCGATTTCCACACGTCGCCGCTCGCCCCCGGACAGAGCGTATCCACGATTTTGCCGGATATGCTCCAGTCCTAACTGATCGATCAACTTCTCCATCCGCTCTCGACGCTCATGCCAGGAGATAGGCTGCGCTTCCAACACCGCGAGGATGTTTTCCTCAACGGTCAGCTTGCGAAACACAGAAGCTTCCTGAGGGAGATAACTGATCCCATACTGGCGCGCCCGCAAGTACATGGGTACGTCAGTGATATCTTCGTCGTCGATTAACACCCGGCCTGTGTCGGGGGGAATCAGGCCCACAATGGTGTAGAAGGTAGTGGTTTTGCCAGCGCCGTTAGGTCCAAGTAAACCAACGACTTCGCCCTGCTCGACGCGTAGGCTGACTCCATTTACAACCCGGCGACCACGATAGGACTTGCCGATTTCGTCCGTGGCCAGGGTACGCATTTATCGTGCCACTCGCGTCTGCGTGACAGTGGGGGATGAATTGCTTCCTTCCACCAAAACCCTATCATCGTGTATGTAGAAAGTCAACGAAACCCCGGTAATCTTGCCATGTTCGGCATCAAAAATGCTAGGCGGTCCGCCGGTCAGCACGACCTTATCCTCGGCTGCGGTGTAAACCAGCTGCTGCCCTGTCGCCCGGCGAGCTGGCTGTGTGATCACGATCTGGCCTTGGGCCACTATCCGTTCTACTTTGCCTGACGTAATCGGCTGACTGGTTGTCGCCTGCCCACGGGGTTGCAGGAACACATCCATCTGGTTCGCGCTGATTGTCAGGTCGGCGCCTTTGGCCAGCACTCCTCCGTCGAAACGAGCCCTACGTTCACTATCGGCATAAGTGAGATGGGCTGAAGTGATTGTCACGGGAGTTGTCTTACCCTTCTTGTCGGTCTGAACCAGCGCGGTAGACACTTTTTGAGCACCAGTTCCGCGAGCAATAACGGATCGGCTATCGCGATCAAACTCAATCGTAGGTGCTTGAACAACGTTAGCGTCCTGCCAGAGCCGCGCATTGCCGGTGTACACGGCGACGGCGGGAGAGCGATGAGCCGCCATCGATTGGGAGGTCACATGAATCGGAGATGAAGACGCCAGGAGAGCTCCGTTCGGTTGTGCCTTAAGTTCGCTGTAAGTGCTCTTAACATTGCCGTCAGCAAGAGCCTCCCCCGTCGAACGGTTCAGCCGCATGGTGCGCGCTGTGGCGGTCATTCCGTGTTCGACCACGCGTGGGGATCCGGTGAGTGTGAGGAGTTGGTCGGCGGGCGTGTAGCGGGCACGGTCGGCCCAAGCTTTGCGGTCGCCGTCCACGTAAGCGACGTCTCCCTGTTGCACAATCGAATCGATCCCGCGGCTGGCGCCAAAGCTCACGTCAACGGTATTGCTGCTGCTCACTCGCTCAGGCTGCCCGGGAGTGTTGGTCGTGATGCGCGCATTGGGCGCACCGTGGACGGATGCAAGACGGCCGAGATTGCTGAATCGCGCCAGAAAGTTGCCCGCTGTGACTATGGTTCGCGGTCTGACGCCGCCATCGGTGGGTTGCAAGGATATTTGCGCCGGGCCAGAAGTCTGAGCGTGGTCCAGGTGACGTCCAGCCACCAGGAAAAAATCGATGGCCGCGGCGGCGACTTCGAGATCCTGTGCGGGCGAGGGTGGCGTGGTCGATTTCTGATGCTGCACCAACTTGACATTTCCTTCCGTATGCACGGTTTTTAGCAAATTCTTGCCGGTAAAATTCATTACCACGCGGCCGGCAGTCCCTTGCACGGGCTGCGGACCTGCCCTATCCAGTTGAACGTCGCCAGAAAGCACAGCCATGCGAAAAGTATCGCGCTTCTCCGTCATCCGTACGTCCAGTTGTGCGGCCCGAATCTGGGTTGGTGGCGCGGCTTCCGATTGCACGCGGACATTACCATTGGCAAGAACGCGATCAAGCGTGTTATCCGGACGAAGAAAGAGTGTGGCCTTGTCTGCGTCCAATTGTCGGTCCTCGCCTTGCAGATGCGGACGTTCGAGCCGAACCTCCCTCGGGTTCTTGGTAATGGTTCCATGGACCGCCGTCAACGTCGATGGCGCTGGGCCATGGAAAATAACGTTCACCTGCGATTGCAGCGTTAGCAGGTTGTCCTTGCCAACATAGTTCACGCCTACGGCTGAACCATTGGCCTGCGGAATGTTGAAGTCGACTCGTTCTTTGGTAAATGCATTTCCGGTTTTCTGATTAAAAATAAGTCCAGTGGTCTTCAGATGGATGGGATTCTTCAATTCCTTGGGAGGCGCCTGGTCGGGCTTAATCAAACCTTCCGAATTGGCTTCGAGGTCAATATTCACTTCACCTTTAGCGGTGATATCGCCGGATTGCTGGTCGTATTCAAAATCCGCGCCGTAAATCTGATCGAAGCGGCTGGAGTCATGTCCGTACAGCGTAATCATCACATCGTGCAACTCTGCTCGGCCGCCCTCCTTGAATTGCACTGCTTTATTAGCTTGAACTCTGAAGAGCGTGCGGCCTGCTTCGGATCGAGACACAGTGAAGCCCTGCGCGCTCTGTTGGACATTGAGGCCGATTTTTGCGGGCACCTCCTTGAGCGCGTTGCGTACTCGGTACGACGCATAAAAATATGCTCCGGCAACGAGCAACAGCACCAGGATGACGCCTCCGGCAAACCATTGCCGAAGACGGAGAACGCGAAGAGGCATGTGGAAATAGTGTAATTCAGGCGGTGTGAGTGTAGCGCCGGCGTCCCACCGGCTCCACAAAAAGCGGCACTAGCGGCGGATCACCAGCGTACCGGCGAGCATGTCGTGCAGCGCCTGCTTGCGCTCGGTAAAGCCAGCCATGATGTAACCGACGAACAGAATTGCGCTGGAGATATATTTCGCAAAGTGCCTGCCGGTCGCGCGCGCGAAGGATATTCGGTTGCCGTTCAGGTCCATTACCTTCATTCCGAATATCATCTTGCCCAGCGTCGCCTGGAGAGAAGAGCTTTCCATGGCGGCTTCGTAGATCCAAGAACCAAGTACGCCCAGTACCGCGCCCACAATGACAGAAACCAATCGGGTTCCCTCTCCAGGCATCCGTGTGGCCACACCGGCCACCCCGATCGCTCCACCCATGAGGGCGCCGAAAGGCACGACAACTACCTGCACCAGAATGCCATCGAGGATGACTGCCACGAACCGAATCCAAAAACCGCCGTAACGCGCGGGAGTAGCAACGATTGGTTGAGAAGCGACACTCCGGGGAACACCACTCATGGAACCGCCACACTTTGAGCAGAACGTCGCCCCCGCTGAATTCTGAGTGCCGCACTGGCTGCAAAAAACCATTGTGTCCGTCATGCGGGTGAATGTTAGCGTTGCAACGGTTTGGTGTAAAGGGAGGAGTTGAGCAAACGTTTAGCCGTCAGGTACCGATGGCGCGCGTCAATTTGCTTTCCGTCTCTTCTGCGGTCTTGATCTTGATATCCCGCAGTGAGAGTTCCAAACCGCCGAACTCGGGATGCTCGTTTTGATCGATGCTGAACGCGATGTCGAGAGTATCTCCGGGGAGAAGTTGGGCTTTCTGTACGCTTTCTGCCATATGCCATCCCAGCACATCGAACTGAAGCGATCGTGTCCAGTTTGGCTTCGAGGAGCCTGCTTCTTGACTGTTCCACGACGGCGCCAGCTTCAGCTTCACGTGCTTATCTTTGATGAGTCGAGGAGGAGCCATCACGCGAACGGCGCATGCGCTGAACACCGGTTCTGGATTTCCCATGCCGAATGGTTCAAGACGGCAGAGCGCCTGAAATAATTCGGGAGTCACCTGTTCGAGCGGAAGTGCGGCATCGAGACTAAGAATCGGCTCGAAATCGGCTAAGGTCAGACGTGCATGGGCATATTCGTCCAAGTGAATACGCAGTTCGGCCAAGCGAGACGTGGGTAGAGAAAAGCCGACGGCGTGTGCATGTCCGCCATATCGGCTAAAAATATTGGCACACGATTCGAGTGCATTGAGCAGATGGAACGCAGGAATGGAGCGTCCAGAACCATGGCATTCTTCACCATCACGCGAAATCACCAGCGCCGGACGGCTATAGCGCTCGACGATCCGAGTGGCAGTGATGCCAATCACGCCGCGGTGCCATCCGTCTCCATCAATGACAATACAGAAAGCATCGTGCAGAGCTGGTTCGTCGGCGAAGCGGGAATCGATCGCATCCAGAATGCGACGCTCTTCCTCCTGACGCTCAGCGTTGAGCTGGTCTAGCCGGTTGGCAATCTCTTTCGCGCGCGCGGAATCTTTGACACTGAAAAGTTCGATAACGTCACGAGCTACGTCCATGCGTCCTGCTGCGTTAAGACGCGGCGCAATACGAAATGCAACTTCGCCTGAGGTAACCGCCCGTCCGCCTATTTGCGCGACTTCGAATAACGCCCGCAGGCCGAGGTTCACGGGAGAGCGTAATGCTTCAAGTCCAAGCTTGGCGAACACACGGTTTTCACCGGTAAGCGGCACAGCATCGGCGATGGTCGCAATCGCTACCATCTTCATGAACGACGTCAAGAGTCGTGACTGATCGTTCTGTGCTAGCCGCCTCTCCATTAGTCCTTGCGCCAGCTTGAAGGCAACTCCCGCGCCGCAGAGATCTTTACAAGGATAATCACAGCTTGGCTGATTTGGATTCAGCACGGCAAGAGCGCTCGGTACGCCATCCTTTCCTGCCAAGTGGTGGTCAGTGACAATCAGATCCACGCCCAGCCGGCGAGCCGTCTGAGCGGCATCAAGAGCGCGTATTCCGGTATCGACGCTGATGATGAGGCGAATGTCAGCCGCGGCCGCGCGCTCGATGACATCATCCTTCATGCCGTACCCTTCGCGAATACGGTGCGGAACATGGAAGTCGGCAGCACCGCCGCAGAGTTCGATGGCGGTCTTGAGAATGACAATTGCGGTGGTGCCGTCCACGTCGTAGTCGCCGTAAATCAAAATGCCTTCTTTGCCCTCGATGGCTGCTTCCAATCGATCGATAGCCGCCTTCATGCCGGTCATCAGATAAGGAGAGTGCAAATGTGTAAGCGAAGGTGCGAGATAGTGACGGGCGGATTCAATATCTGTGATGCCACGCAGCACCAGCAGCCGAGCCAGGGTTAATGCCAGGTGGGGATTGTTCAGGCCAAGCGCGGAATCTGAGCGCAGATTTTCACCAAGATCCTGGACCCGAGCCAGCTCGGCGGTTCGCAGAATCCAGCGCACGGCTAGCTTTCGTCATCCTGATCGGGTTCGTCGATGGGAATGCCGCCAAAGTCTTCGGCGACCTCGAGCAAGCGCTGATAGTGGTCATACCAGGGAGTCGAAGACTCATAAACCAGCATGATTCCTTCGTGGGCAAAGGCGAGCTGCACAAATCCGGTCTTGCCTACATAAGTACGCAGCCAGCGTGCATCTTCCATGTCTTCATCATTTGTAAATTCGGTGTTTGCCAGACGCTGAAGAAGCTGTTCCAGCTCTTCGCGCTTCAATGTCCAAGAGTCAGTAATAAGGAAAGGCGCGCTGGCCGCCTTGGCGAGTTCCACGAAATCTTTCCAGCTATCGGGATTGTCCTCCGATTTCCACATCACGCTGGGCACTTCTTCATAGTCCACGTAGCCGTGGAATCGGCGCATGCCATGTCCTTCGATGAAGGCGATCATATCGTCTTTGAGGCTGGACAGATCGTCAGGCGCGGGAGACATAATAAGAGGATTCTGGGTAAGTCAGCATTGTATGACTTTTAGTGGATGGGATACTAGGGGAGGGAGTTCCTCTGCAGACGGCAGCTACGAGCACTCAGCACTCAGCATTCAGCCCTTTACGGTGATAGGAGATAGAGAAAAACCCCACCTAGCTTGGGCTCTTGTATGCACCTCAGTTAGGCCCTCAGGGCTGAATGCTGAGTGCTGAGTGCTGAGTGCTGCCCATGAGTGCTGACTGCTCCCTGTGCTACACTACCTGTTTCACAACACACCCTCGATCCGCATCATGCTTCTTTCGAAAGAATATGTGGGCTATCTGGCCCGCGAACTCACCAAAAAATTGCTTGCCGGCGAGTTCATTGAGACCAAGGACGTTTCTGCATTAACGCAAAAGGTGCATGCTTCCATGCTCGAGGAATTAACTCTTGAGGACCGGATCAACGACGAAGTGCGAGTGATCCTGGAAGCCTATTCGGACGAAATGCGCAAAAGCGGCGCAAATTATCAGGAGATGTTTCGCAAAGTGAAGAACGAATTGGTCCGCAAATACAAGGCCGTGCTGTGAGAGTTAGCCGCGACAAAGTAAATAAGGTGGCGCACGTGGTCACCGACGCTCTCGCGGAGATGAGCGAGGTTGAGTTTCTCGAAGACCGAAACACACTCCGGCTGGAAGTGCGAAAGATCTTGGAAGACCTGCTGAATCAGGAAGAAAAAATCGACCAGGCAGCACGGCATAAGATCGAAAACCAGAAGCGTACAATTCTAGAAGGCAGCCAGGAATGGGACATCCTGTACCGAAAGTATTACAACGAGGAAGTAAAGAAACTGGGTGTGTAGTTTAATATCAAGTTTCGAGTTTCTAGTTAGTGGTTTCTGGCCGTAACCTAACATCTGAAGCCTTCCTGCCGTTTTTCAGCCATGCCTCTTCTTTCCGACATCACTGCATTCGTCAAACAGGCTGCTCGCGATGCTGGATTTGAGCTTGCGGGCATCGCTCCGGTGCGAGACTTTCCCGAACTGCAGCGGTTTGCGGATTGGATCGGCGCCGGCCACGCGGGTGAGATGAAATACATGGAAACGCGAGACGAAGCTGGGCAACTGAAACGCGCCTCTCTACGATCCACGATTCCCTGGGCTCGCAGCGTGATTGTTTGCGCCATCAACTACAACACGTCACAACCACTATCTACCCAAGTAAGCGAGCCCAAGCGAGGATGGATTTCAAGATACGCCTGGGGCCAGGAGGATTATCACCAGACGGTGATGAAGAAGCTGCGTGGTGTCGAGGCTTCGCTGACGGCTGCAACGAATCATTCTGCGAGCGGAAATCCAATCCCTGCCGATCAAGTTCAAACTCGTTGCTATGTGGACACCGGGCCTCTCGTGGAACGTGTGTATGCCAAATACGCGGGAGTTG
>DATHJP010000692.1:0-2848 GCA_035489695.1 Terriglobales bacterium | reverse complement strand
CCAAACGGAGACCAGGTTCCGCTGCGCCGCCTGGCGAGGTTGTTTGCATCGCGGGATCCATCGGCGCAAACAACCTCGCCAGGCGGCGCAGCGGAACCTGGTCTCCGTTTGGAAGCGGGGCCACCAACGGCGTCCGCGCCGGTGTAGGCTGCATGAAGAACACCGCCGACATTGCGGACGTACTCCTTTTTGGTGGGCGCTCGATAGTCTTTGAGTTCGACAAACTGTTGGAACTGTGGGATAGACGGATAATGGATTTTATAGAGGGCGGAGGATGCCCTCGGCTGAGGGCCTGTGCCCACAAAAAGAGAAATGCACAGCAACCGCCAAACCTCTGCATTAACCTGCCGCGAAACGGCTAAGTTCAACAAATCGGTGCAGGCAATGCGGGATGGCGTCTCCAGTTTCGCTATCGCGGAGGACGTCATCCGCCCCGCGTGCCTGAGCCTGGGGCGTTGGACGGCTCCATAAACGCTGTGCCACGAACGTTCGTCAAATCGTACGCGGCGCTCGCAAGCCTGATGGTAGGAATTGCCGGCGCTAACTGCCAAATTCAGACTCTGGTAAATGTCGATTTTGGTGACTTTCCAGGTGCAAAGAGGGGAGGGGCGGCGATCGGTTTGGGCCAAGAGGATTACTGGAACGCGTATTTTTTCCCCTGTGCGGCCACTGCGGCAATGCCGGATCTGGTTCTTTCCGACGGTACCGTCTCGGCGACGGGGCTCATTGTCTCTGGAGCACCGGGCGCGTTGGGCAGCGCTGCCGCTGACCCGATGTACAGGACCTACATTTATAATTCGCTAGGCTGGCCCCAGATTTTCGTGACAATTACCAACTTATGGCCTGGCAGCTACGATCTGTATATCTACGGCCACGGACCGGCCACGTCCTTTCCAGATTTGTCGGCGGCAAACGGTGTATACACCGTCTCTGCAGGTTCAGTCAATTACGGCACCAATGCGAACGTCAGCGGGGCCGGATGGGACAGCGCGATGTGGCAAGAGGGAGTTCAGTTTGTGATTTTCCGTAGCGTCCAGATCACCGACACGTCGCAACCATTAACAGTCATTGTGCTTCCAGGCGATGCCAGTTACGCACTAATATCTGGTCTTCAGCTTCTTCGCATCATGCCTCGTTCGCCCACGAATATCAATCTGGCTGTGTCCGAAGATTCGCTGGGTGACCTTTTCATGAGTTGGCCACGCACAACTCCCAGTATGACTCTCCAGGCTGCCGATGATATCGTCCATGCTCAATGGAACGAAGTGGATACTGCTTTCGTTTCTCAAACACCCTCGAATACTCACGCTCGTATTTTGCTTTCTGACCTCTCGATCAAGCGATATTATCGTTTATTTACACCAAAGTTTTAGTCATCGGGCCTTGCGACGCGTCAAGATTGGGAGCGTGTTCAACTACCCTCTTTACAATCCGCGCGCCTATCGACAGAGTCGTACCATGATAAACGGAGAAAACATCTAGTTTTCAGCATTCTCCCCTCCAACGCTGAGACATGCCGGCACACCGAAAAAAGGACGCCTTCAGGCGCCAGTTGCTCGCCGAATCATTCCCGAAAGAGTGGGAAACATGGCTCTCAGCCAACATGACCCACTACCGCCTGCTCAGCAGTGCGGAAAGAACCCGCCTTCAACATGACGCTCGCGTCATGATTGCGGAGAAGACCTGGGAAGGATGCGACGGGCTGAAAGTGACCGAGCTGATGAAGCTCACAGTGGCTGCCCAGGCGGCCTTGCTCCTTATGGGCTTGGACCATGACTACTTCAGTCGTGTTCTGTCCGTTGTCCTGTTTCCAACCGCCTTCGAAATGCCGGCCGAATCCTGGCAAGAACGCGGAAGCTTTGCTCTTGGCCGCGCCGTTGATTACGGCACGGTTTTCCTCTCGTGGGAAACCGTGCTGACCGAAGCGCGCAACCCCGCCTCTGGCCATAACCTGGTTATCCACGAGTTCGCTCACCAGCTCGATTTTCTCGATGGCTACACCAATGGGGCCCCAGCCCTGCGTACCCGGGATCAGACGCAACGCTGGCAACGGGTGATGCAAGGGACTTTTCAACGATTGCGTCGTGCTCTGCAACAGGGACGCAGAACGTTTCTGGGCAGCTACGCCGCGACCAACCCGACGGAGTTTTTCTCCGTTGCTTCGGAGAAGTTCTTTTCTGTGCCAGGCGAACTGCGTCAGAACCACCCTGAGCTATTCGACGTTTTGGCGGAATACTACCGGGTTGATCCCTTGCGCTGGTTCGAAGGAAACCGCGGCACCGAGTTGTCCTCCGCGCTTCCCACCAGCACAGGGGGCACTCTTAGTGTGGAGCCCAAGACGACTACTCCCGGGGAAGCGCTGGAGTCAGATTTCATCGATTTTTCCTGCCCCTATTGCAGCAACCCTGTTTCTTTTCCAAGACCCGAGGCCGGCGAGTTAAAACAGTGCCCAAACTGCCTGGAATCCATGATCGTCCCGGACAGCAGCGGGAGGCCGGCAGAACGCATCCCTTTTCCTATACGGACGGACCGGCTCGTTCTGCGGCGCTTTCAAACTCTAGACGCGAAGGATCTGGCGGAGCTGATGTCGGATTCGACCACCTTGCGATACCTGGCCTGGAACCCGATGTCGCTGGAGGATGCCAAGGAGTGGATTGCCGGCCAAAGCCGCATCTCCATTCCAAAATCAGAGGAGTACTGCTATTTCGCGATCGAAGCCGTCCAGGCGGCAAGGGTAATCGGACTGGTCACCTTTTGGTTTCTGCCCAAGGAGTTCAACCTCGCTCAATTCGAGATTATCGTTCGCCCAGATTGGCAACGGAAGGGATACGCGACCGACGCACTCCGT